>NZ_JAYUPA010000034.1:0-6831 GCF_043760365.1 Armatimonas sp. | reverse complement strand
TCCCAACGCCTGCGGCGCGTCCTCCGGACGAAGAGATTACTTGTCCGAAGGACATCGGCGGAGCCGACCCGCAGCGAGGGATTTTAATCCCTCGCACCGCGCCGCACTAATTCACGAACCACAGCGGCCTGACTCGCAGAGATTTCGGGGTACTCCGGGTCGCTCCCGACATCCTCGCGCACAAACCACGAGCGGGCGCACTTGGTGCCCGGCGCAGGCGAGACAGTAACCGAGAGCGCGTTGCCTCCCGTCAACGAGAGTTTTGGAACCATTATTGCTTCACACAATAGCGCATAGGTTTCCTTAACCGCTTCCGCCAGCCCGAGACTTTGTGCAAGCTCTGTGGTGAGGATGATGTCGGCCTGTGCCTCGGTAGACTTGGTGATGGTCTTGGCCTGACGCAGCGGCTCCATCTGGAGATTAAAGGCATCCCGGACGGTGAGTAGCGCCGCAAAACGGGCTTCCAGAGCAGAGTCAGTCTCGCCTGCTTCCGGCCAATCCGCCAGATGAACGCTCTCAGCTTTGCCGTCCCAGACGGGCAGAAAGTCCCAAGCTTCCTCTGCCGTATGGACAAGCACAGGCGCGAGCATTTTAATCAGCGCCATCGCCACCTCCAGCATCGCGGTCTGCGACGAGCGACGCTTGGGGTCTTCTGGCAGTGATGTGTAGAGGCGATCTTTAAGCACATCTAAGTAAAACCCCGAGAGCTCCGTGTTACAGAAACCGATCAGTGATTGAGTGGCTCGGTAGAACGCGTACTCGTCGTAGGCCGCCGTGACTTCGCTGACGACGCCCGAGAGCTTGGAGAGAATCCAGGCGTCTAGGGGATTGAGTTTGGCGTGCTCCACCCCGTCGGTGTTGGGGTTAAAGTCCGCGAGATTCCCGAGCAGAAAGCGCAGGGTGTTGCGCAGCTTTCGGTAGCTGTCGGCGAGCTGCTTTAAGATAGTGTCCCCGAGCTTGGTGTCCTCGGTGTACTCACATGAACCGACCCAGAGCCGCAAGACATCCGCGCCGTACTTTTCGATGACCCCCAACGGATCAACAGCATTCCCTTTCGACTTACTGTACTTGTAGCCCAGCTCGTCCACGGTGAAGCCATTAGTGACCACGGCCTTGTACGGCGGCACACCGCGTAGTGCCGTGGCGATCAGGAGCGAGCTATTGAACCAGCCTCGGTGCTGGTCGCTTCCCTCCAAATAGAGATCGGCGGGCCAGCGCAGGCTGGGCCAGACACCCGAGTCTAAAACGGCAAAGCTGGTGCTGCCCGAGTCGAACCAGACATCGAGAACGTCTTTTTCTTTCTCAAAGTCTTTGGCCGCGACCCCATTATAGCTAAACCCAGCGGGCAGGATGTCCTCGGGTGCAGCGGCGTACCACGCCTCGACCCCGCTCTTGCGGATCACGGCAACGGCGGCATCGAACGCGATCTCATCCATAACGGGCTCGCCGTTGGCATAGAACAAAGCGATAGGAACGCCCCAGTGGCGCTGGCGTGAGACGGTCCAGTCAGGCCGCCCGGCGACGGCAGCCGTGATGCGGTTCTCCGACTGCGCAGGGTACCAGGCGACGCCTTTGATGCCCTCCAGCGCTTTTTGGCGGAGCCCGTCGTGCTCCACGGAGACGAACCACTGGACGGTGGCCCGAAAGAGCAGCGGCTTGTACGGCGCACGCGGCGAGTGCGGGTAGGAGTGCGTGAAACTATAGCTGCCCAGAAGCGCCCTGAGCTCGGCCAATCGCTTCGGGATGGCTGTATTGGCCTCGTCGGTGCTCATGCCCTCAAATGGCCCCGCTTCTTCCGTGTAGCGGCCCCGCCCGTCGAGTGGCGAGAGGATCTGCAGACCGTACTTCATCCCCGTTAGGTAGTCGTCGGCACCGTGCCCCGGCGCGGTATGCACAATGCCCGTGCCCGTGTCGGTTGTCACGTAGGTTGCCAGCACGCCCACGGAGTCACGGTCTAGCTCAGGCAGTGGGTGACGGAAGCGTGTGCCCTCAAAACGCGCACCTTTTCGCGTTTCGAGCACGGTGACGGCCCCTAAATCACACGCCGTCGCCGTGGCTTCGAGCAGCTCGGCGAGCAAAACCAGCTTTCCGGCTTTCTCCGTCTGGACAACCACGTAGTCAAAGTCCGGGTGAAATGCCAGCGCTAAGTTGGCCGGGATAGTCCAGGGAGTCGTTGTCCAGATCACGGCACGCAGGCCAGGCTCTGTTTGGCTCTCAAACGCTACATAGATCGCCGGACTCACGTGGTCTTTGTACTCGGCCTCGGTGTTAGCAAGCGCCGTCTCGTTGGCGATGTCCCAAAGAACCGGCTTCAGGCCACGGTACACAAAACCCTTGCGCGCCATCGCCAGAAAGGTCTCGACGATCTTAGCCTCAAACGCGGGGGCCATTGTCAGATACGGGTTGTCCCAGTCGCCCCGGATTCCCAGGCGCTGGAACTGCGTTTTCTGCACAGCCACCCACTCGGCGGCGTAGGTGCGGCAGCGAGCGCGCAGCGTGTCCGGTGTCCAAGCCTCTTTTTTCTCCCGGAACTCCTTGACGACCTGCACCTCGATAGGCAGCCCGTGGTTGTCCCAGCCAGGCACATACGGCGACTGGAAGCCCGACATGGTCTTGTAGCGCGTGACAATATCTTTGAGTGTCTTATTGAGCGCATGGCCCAGGTGCAAGTTGCCGTTGGAGTACGGCGGACCGTCGTGCAGAAGAAACATACCCTTGGGAGCGGGCTTGTCCAGCGACTTTTGGTAGAGATCCTGCTCCTTCCAGCGTGCTTGAAAAAGTGGCTCGCGGGTGGGCAGATCGGCGCGCATCGGAAAGTCCGTCTGCGGCAAGTTCAGTGTTTTTGAGTAGTCCATAGTGATCTAAATTCCAGAGAGAGTGCGCGGGTCGGCGGCGAGACAAAACAAAGCAGCGCCCCTGAAAGCAAAATCACTGCGGTTCGCCGAACCCAAGAGGCAAGCACCCTCGCTCGCCCCGAACCGTGTGTTGCTCAGGAGCGCTGGATAATCTGGGCGATACCGCCACAGCGGGAGAAGAAGTGCATAGGTTGGAGATCAGTATACCGCATACACGTTGCTGTCTACCCGCGATTACGTGCCGCCAAGACCATCACCATGAGCGCGAGGAGTGCAAGCATCTCCTCATCAGTGGATAGCTCCCCGTGCTTTTCCAGCTCAAACTTGCTCTCAAAGAGCGAGGGTTTCTTCACCAGACGCAGCACTTTCGTATCGCCGCGCTTGACGAGATAGGCAGGGTGGAAGAGAAATGAGGTGGCTAACCCGAGAATCGGAATCTCACCCAACACGCTGTCAATCACCTTGATCCAGGGGTTTTCCTCGTCTATCTGAAGCGTCGCCACATCCCTTCCCACGGGCCGAATCTGATAGTCAATGTTCCAGAGAGACTTCCAGCCGTTACAGGTCACGGTCCCCAGCTCCGCACCCGCCGCACTGGTAAATGCGTAGACAGGAGAGACGGCGATAGCCTTGTGCGACTCAATATAGTAGAGCGGCTGGGTCTGCCCGGAGTCCGAGAAAATCGTAATCTTCTCCTTCCAGGAAAACTTGCGCTTGAGGTAGCACACCGTCGTACCCGACGCATCCGTGACAGTGAGCTGGCTGAGCAGCGCGAGTAGCTTAAACGAGACTGTTAGTGGGTAGTTCATTGTATTTATTTCTTTTCTTCCGGGCGGGTGTAGAGCGTGCGCAGATCACGCACGCCGCGCTCGGCGTAGGGGACGCCTTTTTGCATCCACTCGGGGCGAGCCGTATTGAGCAGGTAGTGGTCGAAGAACTCGGCCATGTGCACCGTCCAGTGCTTCATATTCTCGCGGTTGGTCAGGCCATGCCCCTCGCCGTTGTAGTTGAACATAAACGCCTCCTTGCCGAGGCGACGCATTGCTGAGAAAAACTCGATGCCCTGTGTCCACGGCACGGCTCCGTCGGCGTCGTTGTGGATCGAGAGATAGGGTGTCTGCACTTTGTCCACCCAGAAGATCGGGGAGTTCTCGATGTACTTAAGCGGGTCGGTCCACGGTGGGCCACCAATGCGGCTCTGGGTGCGCTCGTACTGGAAGGCGCGGCTCATCCCGGATTCGTAGCGAATCCCGCCGTAAGCACTCACCATGTCCGAGACGGCGGCCCCCGCCTCAACGGCGCGGAAGAGATTGCTGCGCGTGATTAGATAGGTAATCTCGTAAGCCCCCCAGCTATGTCCCTGAATCCCGATGCGCTGTGCATCAACGTAGCCACGCCGGAGCACTTCCTGAACCGCCGGGATCACGCACTTCAGCGCCGACTCGCCAGGATAACCGGTTCGGTAGGTGATGTCCGGACGCAGGACAATGTAGCCATTGCTGACGTAGCGGCTCACATTAATGCTCGTCCCAACACCGGGCCGCACGTAGTTATGAAGCTGATCCGCCATCCGCTCGTAGATATAGACCATCAAGGGGTACTTCTTATTTGGATCGAAGTTATCCGGCAGTGTCAGCACCGCAGGGAGCTTCTGTCCGTCGCCCGTCGTGTACTCCATCAGCTCACTCTTGCCCCAGACAAAGTCTTTCTGCTGCGGGTTCGCGTCGGTAATCTTGACCGCCTCCGTGAGCTTGGAGATACTCGGAGCGAGCCACAGATCGGGAAAGGCATCGAAGCGCTCTCGGGTAAAGAGCACCGTCTCGGCATCGCGGGCCTTGATCGGCGGCCCAAAGGAGCAGTCGTCCATGACAATTTGGGTGGGCCGTCCCTCCCGAAGCGATGTGGCACGCCAGTAGCCCTCGGCTTTGGAGGTCTGATCCGTGACACTGAAAAGAAGGGGCTTGTTGGTGGGGACGGTCGGCTTCTCGGGATCGAAACCCAGGCGATTTAGCCGGAATGTCAGCCCCGCCTTTCGTCCCCCAGTCACCTGCCGCACGTCGCCATTTTCTGGGTTCACTTCCCAGAGATCGAACTTATCGTAAAGCAGCACGGACTTATCGCCCTCTGTCCAGCCTGCGGAGCCATAGGTCGGCGGCGGGGCGGGATGGTCGTCGTCCTCGTTCCAGAGTGGGTGAGGAATCTTGGCCCCAAGGTTCACCACTCTCTCGCCGCCCGTCTCGCGGCACAGCCAGGTTTTCTGCTCTTGGCTCCACCAGAGCAGATACTTCTCGCTCGGCGAGAGAAGCGCGAGTGCGCCTTGCTTAGTCAGCACCCGCTTCCTCTCCGCAGTTTCAATATCCACGAGATAGATATCGTCGTAGCCCTGATCCCAGGACGTGAGCTGCTGGTAGGGCTTGGCATCGCGCCCCAGTGCCCAGCGCCTGGTTCCATCGCCCACCAGTACCGTGGGTTGATCCGGGCCGGAGAGCACCGTGAGCTTGCCACTCTTGAGGCTCAGACGTGCGGGGTAGGAGGGCTTGACGGTGCTGCGTAGCTTCTGCATTGTCTGGAGCAGGCCGTCACCCGTGGCCCAGATATCAACATTGATGGGATCAACGGGATCTTTGGGTTTTGGACTGGGCTTGGGCGCAAGTGCGAGGTTCAGGTAGCTCCCGTCTTTGGAGAAGCGCACCTGGCCCGTCTCCGCGAGCTGCCAGCCTGTGGGAACACCAGGAGTTTTCTCCGTCACCAGCTCCCGCGCCTTTGCTTCACCCACTTTCCAGTGCCAGAGCGCACTGGTTCGCGGAGTCTCTCCCCCTTCCCCCGCCGGGCGGGGGGGAGTTGCAGAAGCAGCCTTGGGTGTGCGTACAAAAACGAGTTGCTGGCCGGATTCGTCCCATGTGATTCCACTATACGTTGCACGATCACCAATCTTCGTTACCTTATCCTGGATATCCCAGACAACGAGACCGTTGCGAGTTTCGTCTTTCCCATCCACCACATAGGCTAAACGCTCCCCCGATTTATGCCAAACAAAATCAGTCACATCGGGCACAGAAATCTTAACCCCCAGCTCAAGATGAAACAAAATCAGATCGGCACCCACGGGTTGGCTCGGTGCCACCCCCAGAGTCCCTGCCCCTGTGCCCTGTGGCGCTCCCGCAGGGCGTCGTCCTTGCCGTCCCGCAGGCGGCTGGTCTTTCCCGCCTCCTCCCGCTCCCCCACCCGTGGGAGCGGGAGGGGCGACGGGTTTCTCCAGCTGATAGGCCAGCCAGCGACTTCCCTCACTTGCCAGCGTGAAGCGACGAACTTTCTCAATTGTCTCCGTCTTGCCCGTCGTCAGATCCAGAATTCCCAGCGCTGAGGGCAAAGCGGGTTTCTTGTCTTTACGTGCCTTCTCGCTCTCCGCAAACAGCGGCGCGATCGAAAAAACCACAAAACGGCTATCGGGAGTGAGCTGGGGAGTGCGCCCCCGAGGAATCTTGTACTCCGTCGCCCCCGCTGTGCTTCGAATAAACAGTGTCCCATCACCCTCGGCAGGGGCGATCCCATAGACGACCCACTTCCCATCGCGCGCGAGCTGTTGCGACTGAATACTTTTCCAGAGCTCGTAGTCGTAGTGCTTCAGAGGGCGCTTGCCGATTTGTGCCGCAGCAACAGTCGCAACCGCGGGCTGGAGCTGGTTGATCGTCGTGCCCCCATTCACACGAGCAGGAAGGGTTTCCTGTCCGTAGGCCACGGTGAACATTCCAAAAGAAAGAGCAAGAGAAAACGTCAGGCGAATGCGGTTCATGACAGCAATTATAACGGTTTTCTGCTATGATTTAGCCATGCAGATAAGATTTACTTTTTGTGTTGCCGCACTCTTCGCGGCCAGTGGCGCCTGGGCGCAGAGTGCGCCTGGTGGCCCGCTTTCTCCATCGGCGGGCTGGGCAGCGCAGCGAGCAGGGATCGGGCCAGCTAGTAGTCAGGCAGC
>NZ_JAYUPA010000033.1:0-2437 GCF_043760365.1 Armatimonas sp. | reverse complement strand
TTTTACGCTCATTGAACTCCTCGTTGTCATCGCGATTATTGCGATTGTTATGGCAGTTCGTATCGTTTCACCCGTGGAGCACTCTCGGTGATCTCGGGCGTCTCGAAGCAGAATAACGTGCTCTGTAAGTTTATAGTGAGCGGTGGGCAGTTTGACAAGCTCTACTGTTCTCCATCAGCGTCTCAGAACTTTGGAACTGTTGGTTGGGCCTGTGATTAGTCTGCACTTCGCTCTTGCCGACTACTGCGTGCTGGCTC
Source organism: Armatimonas sp. (assembly GCF_043760365.1). GTDB lineage: Bacteria > Armatimonadota > Armatimonadia > Armatimonadales > Armatimonadaceae > Armatimonas. The sequence goes on along the minus strand of NZ_JAYUPA010000033.1, from coordinate 2,180 downwards.
TCTATGCTCTGGCGCTGGTCTTTGTGGGGCTACGCCAGCGAAAAGTCGTTAGTCGTGAGGCAAGCGCGTTTCTGGTAGCGGGGCGGGGACTCACTCTCCCCGCCTTTGTTGCGACTCTCGTGACCACCTGGTACGGCGGGATTCTTGGGGTGGGGGAGCTTGCCTACGGCTCGGGGCTGGGGGCGTGGACGGTCTTTGGCCTGCCTTACTATGTCTTTGCGCTGGTCTATGCCCTCTGGCTTGCGCCGAAAGTGCGCACGGCGGCACGCTTCACGATCCCGGACACGCTAGAGGCGGCGCATGGGAAGCCCGTGGCACTTCTGGGGGCAGTGCTCGTGTTTTTTCTCGTTGCTCCGGCACCCTATGCCCTGATGACGGGGACGCTGCTTCAGGCGATCTTTGGCGGTCCCCTCTGGCTCTGTGTCACTCTGGGCACACTGCTCTCCGTGGTCTTTGTGGTGCGTGGTGGGCTGGAAACCGACGTTCGCACCAATATTGTCCAGTTTCTCTTGATGTTCTTTGGGTTTGGGTTGTTAGTGGCGTTCTGTTTCGCAAAAGTCGGGGGGCTACCCACGCTTGCCGCGCAGCTTCCAGCAACTCACAAGAGTCTCTCGGGCGGCAACGCGCTGCCGTATATTCTAGTCTGGTACTGTATCGCGCTCTGGACACTGGCCGACCCGGGCTTTCACCAGCGCTGTAGCGCCGCAGAGAGCCCCAAAGTGGCCCAGCGTGGCATTCTCGTTTCTATTGTCTGCTGGGCTCTCTTTGATTTTTTGACAGTAAGCGCGGGCTGCTACGCCCGTGTGCTTCTGCCGCACCTAGAGAAACCCATAGATGCCTATCCCGCGCTCGCGGAGGCGCTCTTGCCGCCATTGATCAAGGGGATTTTCTGGGTGGGGATGCTGGCGACTGTGATGAGTACACTGATCTCCTACACGTTTCTGGCCGCTACCACAATAGGCCGTGATCTGGCCTGGCGGGCGTGGAAGGCAGACCAGGTGCTCTGGACACGCGTCGGAGTAGGGATTGCGGCCTTGCTCGCGATTGCTGCCGCGCTCGCGTTGCCGTCGGTGGTGGGCCTCTGGCTCGCCATTGGCAGTGCGTTCGTCCCCGGCCTGCTGGTTCCTTTGCTTACTGCCTACGCCCCGACAAAGTGGCGTGCTCGTCCGGCGTTCACGCTGGCAGGTATGGTGCTGGGCACGGGCTTGCCACTTGTCTGGATGGTAATTGGTCAGAGCAGGGGCGCAATGGACGCGGCGCACTATCCGTTTGGCATCGAGGCGATCTATGTGGGGCTAGGCGCATCGCTGCTCTGCTGGGTACTGGGCTTGAAAAAAGAAAAAGCTGCGGGCAGTTGCCCGCAGCTCCTCGCAACACGCGAGGGGTAGTTATGTCTCATATTGTGTAGAGGGACACAATCCGGTGGAGCGGTCCGGGGGGGCGCAAGGACGAAGCTTCGCAGGCCGCCGCTCCGGGAGATCGTTTCCCGTTACGCTAGAAGGATACCGCCCGGCGCGAGGGGTTCCATCAAGACGAGATTAAATTCCCCAGAGGGTGGGCAAGTTCCTGATACTGGGCAAGAGCTGTGTGTGGGGGTGCACTGCCAGCTCTTCTCGGGTGTGTGAACCCTCGCAAACACCGATTACCCAGCCGCAGTTTGCCGACGTGCCCTCGTGCAGATCCGAGGGTGTATCGCCAATTTTGGCGACGTGGCTTGCCGAGAGAATCCCAAAGCGGCTCATCAGAGCCAGTACCATATCGGGATGGGGGCGGCCACGCGGCACTTCGTCGCTGGTGACTGAGCCATCAAGCAGCAAGAGCCAGCCGAGTCGCTCAATGATCACATCCGCGATATCGCGGGAGAAGCCGGTGTCCAGTGCGACTTTGATGCCCGCCTTGTGTAGCTTGACGAGCACCAGAGACGTCCCCTCGATCTCGCGCACGGACGCATTGGTTTTATAGTACGCGATCATGCGCTCCACAAAGTAGGCGTGGATCTCCCCCACCCGGCTCTCGCTGCCACAGATCAAGAGCTGGCGGATTGCATCGGGCTTGGGCAGACCCATCACGGCATTGACTTGCTCGTGCGTGACAGCGACTCCGGCGCTTGCCAGCGACTCACGTAGGCAACGGTGCACCGGGCTGCCACCGTCGTAGACAGTCGTTCCGGCCATATCAAA
>NZ_JAYUPA010000032.1:0-6837 GCF_043760365.1 Armatimonas sp. | reverse complement strand
AAAAGACTCTGGCGAGCGAGCGGCGTGCGCTCCGCCGGGAGCTCAATGAGACGAAAAAGCGCGTGGATGAGCTTCTGGAGCGCTGCGCGGTGCTGGAGCGTGAGCGACGTCATCAGGAAAGCGCAACGGATACCCCTAGCGCAAGTGAGGCGGAGCGCATCCAGACTCAAGCCTATGCGGATGGCTTTTCGGCAGGAACCCGAGCCGCGATGCAGCGTGGCGCAACACGGCCTGGCACATCGGGAGGGAGTGGACTCTCGGTTGCCGCGGCCCGTCTCCCACGCCCTGCGGTGCTTGCTGCACGTCGCGTTCTGGCACGTGCGCTCCATCCTGATCTCTTTGCTCAGGATCCTGCTACACAGCTTCTTGCAACAGAAATACTCAAGCAATTGAACAGTCTTGCCGATAAATAAGAGCGAAAAGCTTTAATTTATCGAGGAGACTACGTAATAGTGCGTTTTAATATCATAGAAACCCAGGAAATTGCGGGTATTTTTCTTTTTGGAATAGGGATATTTATGGGGAGCGTTGGGTACTCGACGCCTCTCTCTCCCGCCAAAAGTATAACGAAGAAACAAGTGGCCAAACCTTCCCCAAGACGGTTCGCTCCTTCACGGCGGCGCTGGGACAGCGACTTGAAGGCACATCCGAGCCGAGAGAGCTACCAGCGCCGCCTGTCCGTTTCCGCAACCGCCTACCAGCCCATTGATGACCCTGTGGAAGGGGGGCGCTGGACGAAGACAGAGCGGGATGGCCAGGCGGTTCACGGGGTGGCCGTAGATCCCACTCTGATCCCTTTAGGAACGCGTCTCTGGATTCCTGGTTATGGTCATGCGATTGCCGATGATATTGGAGGAGCTATTAAAGGGCACCGGATTGACCTGCGAATGCAGAGTGCGAGTAACATGAGACAATGGGGAGTAAGAAATATGCAGGTTTATGTACTGAATTAAATAGCCTCATGGCGACGGATACAGTCAAGAAAATAGAGGATATTCGTGTTTTTTATGGAGTAATAAACACAATTTCCACGTCGTTCTGCATTTAAAATTCCAATATCACGTAATATCTTGAGTTGCTGGCTGACAATGGCTTGCTGTGCGCCTTCTGAAGCTTCCACGATTTCTGTTACCCGCTGTGGGCAGTCCGATTTTTCGAGGAAGTCAAGAATACGCAGGCGCAGAGGATGAGATAAAACTCGGATAATGGGCGCAATGCGCTCCAAAGTTGGCATGTCAAGAGTGAATTTTGTCATAGATAGGTTTGTGGGTACTAGCATATTGTTCTTTCAGAACGTAGTACCTGAACTATGACGGCGACTCCCCACGAAACAGTTCCATGGACAGCCTGTGGAAAAAATCACCTTCTGACTTAAGGTTTTTCAGGAACATTGTCAGGCGCTCCTTCGCCAAACTAAGATGCTCCGGGCGCATGTCGCGGTGCGCGGCAATATTGCTGATGGCACGGACTTCACAAACCGGAATTCCCCAGCTCTGTCCCAGCTGTGCCACAGCGGCTCCCTCCATGCTTTCAAAGTGTGCTGAGAAAAGCTCGCGCCGGAGTGCGCCTTGCTCCTCGGTGCCTGTACACGTGTGAACCGTGCAACCCCGCCCGCGCCTGGCCGGGAGCCATGCGGGTGCCCACAGAGGCTGGGGCTGACTATAGAACCCACCAAATTCGCTCTGCTGGATCGGACGAAAGTAAGGCGGCTCGGGAAGCGCGAAGCCGATATCGCCCCATACCTCGCTCTCCCCGATCACAATATCGCCAATCTCCAGACCCGTCTCGCGGTAGGCCCCAGCAATCCCTATCGCGAGGATCAGATCGGCTGCAGGGCGCTGCGAGAGAGCGGCAAAAGTGGCAGGTGCTCCCACTCCCGTGACTTGGAGCGTGATGCTCTCTTGCTCCTCACTCTGGTGCACCTCGCCCCAAGCGGAGATCTCCCAAGCCGTTGCCGCGCAGACGAGCAGACGCATAGCTTAGACGGGCTCGATCCCCACCGGGCCAAACGACGCATTCCCCACGGTGGTGAGAAGCCCAATCGCGCCGTGTGCCTGCTCCACTGGAATATTACCCTCCAGAAGCTGGACGGAGTCCCCGTCCTCCACGGAAGCCGTGATGCGCCCATCATTGTGCACGCTCATGACGAGCCGGTAAGGATGGTCGTACTGCCAGGCAATGCTAGCATCGGAGAGAACCACTTTCTGGTCATCGTGGGTCCACACCAACCGCGCGGCGCCATCCGGAGAGAGAACCAGGGCCACATGTCGCCGCAGGCCGCGCACGGCTGCGACGAGCCCTACAGTGTCGGCTAGATGCGCTTGAACGTCGGTATGCACACTGTACTCGCTCCACTCATTACAGCCCTGGAAGACATAGCCCGTACCCTCATTTTGTACGATGCGGAAGGGGAAATCGCCGCTCCGCACTGAAAAATGATCCGCCGCGCTGACCCAGGCGTGCTGAGCGGCCCTGCCCTGGCTGGCTTCCAAAACGGTCTCAGGGGTGCCTGACCAGCCTAGCCAGTCTAGGTAGATCGCACCCTCGCCGCTATGACCACCGACTTTAATCCCCACTTCGGCAATGGGGCAGCCGTCCACATCGGGAAGCTGCCAGGTCAGGTTGGCGAACTCACCAGGGGCTAGCTGTGTCAGCGGCCCTTTTAGTGTCTCTAGCTTGTCATCTTTGCCGTAGTAGCGGACGTAGAGGCGAATCATTGCCAGGCGGGCATTGGTGTCGTCGGCGACCACACGGGCGCGCACGGTCTGCCCGGGGTAGAGACGCGGGGAGGCGATGAGGTTATAGCCCGGCATGTTCAGGGCATCGGGTGGAGTAAAAGTGGCCGTGGCCGCGCGCGCCGTGCGTCCCTGGGCAACCCCTGTGTAGGAGAGCTTGAGCGCTCGCTCATCCGCCGCCACGCCCGCACCCTCGGCAAGCGCTCCCAGCACGACATTCTCAAGGCGGGTCGTGCCTGCCGACTCACCGGAGTCCTCAGATATAAAACCCTGGAGGCTACCGGGCAGAGCGAAGTGGTACTGCATGCCATTGTTGGGTGCGAGCGGGCGCAGCCCCTGCATGGCGCGGGCACTGTTGACCAGCTCGTAGGTAACCGTGGCGGCATCGGTAATCGCCCGGCCCCCATCCGCAGTCGGGATATACAGGCGATCCGCGACGGGCGTGCGGAAGTCCGCTCCCCGGCTGAGGCCCGTCAGTCCGTTCTTGATCCCCAGCAAGCAGCCGACATTGCCGCTGTTGCAGTCCGTATCCCAGCCCGCCGTATTGGCGATCATGAGCGATTTTTGAAAGTCATCGTCGCCATAGAGTAGCGCTAGAATAATCACAGCATGGTTGGGCACCATGTGGCACCCGCCGCCGAACTTGTCATAGCCGTAGGTTTCCTCAATCTTGCGCAGAGTGGTGCGCCAGTTTCGAGGCTCGTCTTCATGCCAGGCACGAATATCATGGATCAGCTTCCAGATTACCGAGGCGCGGGGGATATAGGTGACCGCTTGATCCAGCAGCAGCCCTAGATCGCTCTCGGTAAAGGCCAGCGCTTCCATAGCGGCGATCACTTGCGCCCCGTAGATTGCCTCACCATCATGGGAGACACTAGCGGCCTTTTGGGCAAGTGCCGCCGCTTTATCCGGATCGCCGGGGCAGAGCATCGCCCAGCCATCAATGAAGATCTGTGATCCGATCTGCTCCGCCACCACTTGCCCGTTCATCGCCGCGCTCCCCGAGGCGGGAGGCACCACGCCGTGCTTGAGCCGCAGGTAAGCCGTGTGTTCCGTGCTCACGCCCATGCCGCCCCACCAGAGAACGGTGCGGTTCTCGATCAGATAGTTCAGCCAGGTCTTGCCCACTTGCTCGGGCGTAATATCATAGGCATTGTTATTGTCCGGAAAAGCGCGAGGGAAAGTGAAAGTCCCTGAAATATCGTCATCGGTGACGATCAGCGGCTTCCCGAGCTTATCGTGGACGTAGTACCAGACCTCACCCAGCTCTTTTTCGATCCGGGCGTTGGTCCAGCCTTCAAAAGGCCGTCCTAGATAGACGCCAATGATCTTACCGAGCACGCCCGCATAGACGCGCTCCTCATAGTCGGTGGGCAAAGAAGACATGGACGTATTTTACCCCAATTTAGCACTCTCGCTTCCTCGGGCGATAGAGTAGGTGATGCCTGAAGAAAACTCCGATGAGGATGCCGATGATTTTGATCTCGACCTCGACATTGATGACGAACCTGCGACGTTTGAGCGTTTCCATGATAGCCGTGTGAAGGCTCGCACGACTAAGAAGCAAGCGAAAGCCGCGCCCGCGCTGGCACAAGAGGATGAGAATGTGCTTCTTACGACGACCTACAAGCCCAGTCGCCACGAAGCGGTCTGGCTGTATTCGTCGTTGCGGCCCTTCTTCGATGAACAGAAGCTCATTGACGATGTTCTGTTTCAGGTGAAAGGTGGCAAAGAGGCCACGGTGTACTGCTGCCATGTTGCGCCCGATGCCCAGAGAGCCCTGGGAGCGGAGCGGGTGGCCGCGAAAGTATATCGTCCGCGCCAGTTCCGCAACTTACGCAACGACGCGATGTACCGGCAGGGCCGCGCTGTGCTCACCGACGAAGGCCGGGCCGCCAAGGCTACCGACCAGCGCCTGATGCGCGCACTGGGTAAGAAGACCGAGTTTGGGATGCAGGTGCAGCACTCTAGCTGGCTTCTGTACGAGTACACCACACTCCAGGCGCTCTTCGCGGCGGGCTGCGCCGTTCCGGAGCCCTATGCCGTGGGAGAGAACGCGATTTTGATGGGCTACAAGGGAGAGGAGACCCGCGCCGCCTCCACCCTGATCGAGCTGATCTTACCCAAGCCCGAGGCGCAGCGTGTCTTCGCTCAAGTAAAAGAGAGCCTGGCAATTCTCGTGGGATTGGGTATGGTGCACGGGGATCTCTCCGCCTACAATATCCTCTATGATGGCGAGCGGGCCACGATCATTGATCTGCCTCAGGTAGTGCGCTTCGACCAGAACGAGCATGCCGAAGAGATCTTTCTGCGCGATCTCACCCGCCTCTGCGACTACTTCAAGCGGGCGGGGGTGGTGTGCGATCCGGTGACACTGGCGCGGGAACTGCGCGAAACCGCCCCTTAGCCCCCAATTTTAGGTTTACGTGGCTGGAGGGCAGCGAAACACTCGCGCAGAAAGGCCAGCAGACCACCCAGAAGGGCGCCATGGAGCGTGGAGATGATCACCGCCAGCCCGAGACCACCGCCCGGGCCGACCGTGATCAGGTTGTAGAGCAAGTCCAGAAAAAAGAAGGCGATCCCCCCGTAGATTGCCGCACGCCTCGGCGACCACTTCTGAAGAAAGACAAAGGCCCCGATAGGCAAGCACGCATTGATCACGAGCGGAGACTGTGCTGCGGGAGGAACCGGTAGCCGCAAAAAGGCACACATGATCTCCAGTAGCCACGGGCTCAGAAAGACCGCAATGCTCATTCCCGCCGCTACCCGTGCCGCCTTGCGGCGACCGGAAGCGGCACAGAAGCCCAGAATCGCGCCGAGCAGTGCATAGAGCAGCCAGGCATTCTGTTGCCCGATCACCATGTCCGGGTTTTGGAAACGTGCCAGAGTGGTCATCGCTGCCGCTCCCAGAGTCCCGCTGGCCACACCCGCAAGCCAGGAGATCGCGGACTGAGCGGTATTTTCCTGTGGGGGAGCCGGAGCGGTGGTGATCGTCTCTTCCTCTAAAATTGCTTGGCGCTGCATATACCGAAATTATCGCACAAATCACGCCACTGCAAGAGATTATTCTTGTTTTTCAAGCTCTAGCATTATTGGCGGTGGCAGAGGCAGGGAGGCTTGGTACAATGGGCGAATGCCACGTAAGGCCAAGAAGAGTGTAGATATCGCCCCACTGGGGCTGGATTTATTAGAGGATGTTCTCCTGAAAGAGGACGAAGCATTTCTGGAGGAGCTAGAAGCGGACTGGGAAGGGGAGCCGGTACCCGGTGTCTTGCCTCTTATTCCTATCCGGGACAGTGTCTATTTTCCGGGAATGATCTTTCCGCTTACCCTGGGGCGCGAGTGCTCCGTGCGCGCGGTGGAGGTGGCACAGGAGGGCAGGCCACGGATGGTGGCGCTCATCACTCAGCGTGACCTTCAAGTGGAAGACCCACGTCCGGGTGATCTCTACGACATAGGGATTGCAGCGGAGGTGATGCAGTTCACGCGCATCCCCGATGGAATGTTGCGCGTGCTTCTGGAGGCGGGGCCGCGGATTCGAGTGCGGCGTTTCCTACAGACCGATCCTTACCTGCGGATCGAGGTCGAGTCGCTCCCTCTACCACCGGAGCCTCCGACGCCACAGGTCGAGGCACTTGCTCGAACGGTCACGATGCAGTTTGAGCGCCTGGTCACTGATGCCAAGGGGATTCCCCCTGAGGCGCTGGTCAATGTGCTCTCCGTGGACGAGCCGGGGCGGCTGGCGGATACCATCATTCCCTATCTGGCGCTGCGGGTGGAGCAGAAACAGAAGCTTCTAGAGACCCTCTCTGTTGTCGAGCGCCTGGAGAAGCTGGCAGCCGTCCTCCATGAAGAGAGCGCGATTCTGGAGATCCAGAAAGATATCCGCTCCCGTGTGGAGAAAGAGATGGGCGATCACCAGCGCGAGTTCTTCCTGCGCGAGCAGCTCAAGGCGATCCAGGCTGAGCTGGGCGAGGCCGATGACCGCGCCAGTGAGCTCTCTGAGTACCGGGAGAAGATCCAGTCCGCGAAGATGCCAGAGGAGATTGAGGCGCGTGCTTTTAAAGAGCTGGACCGCTTCGAGAAGACTCCGCTGGTGAGC
>NZ_JAYUPA010000031.1:0-2442 GCF_043760365.1 Armatimonas sp. | reverse complement strand
CACCCGTGATGGGCAATGTGATGGGCAAAGTCGCACGGCCCGAGATGGGAATGGGAGAAGTGACGACTCCCTCCGCTAAAGCAGAGAGCTTCTGAAATTATGTCTAGGACAAAATTATAAAAAACTAAATGCTCTGACTTCAGGCTTCTTGCAGAACGCACGGCGCATCCGCCCACGTTAACCTGCAAAGGCACCGTCCGTGCCCCAAGCGAAGCAACCCGAGGATTGGCTTCACACTCACTACAAGACGCGAAGATTTTACCTGGCAAACGAGATGTCACACTCAAATGTAGTTCCTTGCCAGAACCCCTCGGAATCCTCTGTAAACAAGGTGTGACGAATAGATACTCCGGCAAAAGTACGAACCCGGAAAGCAAGGAAACAAGAATTTGAAAAATATTTTAAAAAAAGGATGCCGATTCCCCTGCCAGCTAAAGCGAAGCTACCAAGCTTCGCAGCAGGCAGTCCCCTCGGTCGTTTAACTATGGCAAGTTCTAACCCGACGACACTCGACTCCAACCACTAGGGCGTAGGCGGTATCATAGGGGCATGAGTGTTCAGGAAACCGAAGCCCCTGCCCCCACTATCACGCGAGCGCCTCTCCGGACGCTGCCTAAAGTGGCGACAGCCAGCGCAACTCTGCGCGATGTATTTATTGTCACCTGGGCGGTGCCTGTTGAGAAGCTTCTGGGGCTCGTGCCTGTGGGAGTGACTCTGGAGCGGCTTCCCAGCAGCGACGGCCAGCTTGTGGGTTTTGTACAGCTTGTCTTTGCACTCCGGGATGATGCGCGGTGGTCGCCGCTCCCAGCACTGCTGGGCGACGACTTTCATGAGACCACGCTCCAGCTCCTGACCCGCACCGACGGTGAGCGGAGCGCGTTTGTGGTGGCGCATTTTGTAGGGAGCACGCAGGCCGCAGGAACTCTGACAGCATTTACCCGCGTGGTCGAGGAAGCCCGCTTCCATGTTTATATAGCGGGCGACCCGGCGCGGCAGACCTTTGCACGCTTGGGTATTAAGCTCACCACACACGCCGTGCAGGTGCATCTACGTGCCGAGGCTTGCGAGCCCCCCGAGCGCACTCTGATCGGCTCCTGGCATGAGTCCGTGGCGTTTTTGACACGCTTCAACCGCCAGTTGCACCCCGCCCGGCTCTCCAAAGAGGCGCTGAGCCTCTTTCGCACCGAGCATCCTCCCCTCACGCCGTGTGCCGCAAGGCTCACCCACCAGGTTCTGCGTCCCTTCGATGATCTGGAACTTGGAGAGCCGGTGCTCGCGCTCTACCAGGCGGAGCTACCGGTGACCAGCCTGCCGATCAAACGAAAGTGACACTCACATTCTCCAGTGCCTGCTCCAGCCGTCGGCCCAGCTCCCGCGCACCAGGGTTCTCCGTGGCGTGGTGCCCAGCATCCACGAGAAGAAAGCCCTGCTCAGCGGCGGCGATAAACTCATGGTGGCGGATATCGCCCGTCACCAGCGTATCGGCTCCCGCAGCAAGCGCATCGGCCATGAGCTCCGCGCCCGCGCCACCACAAACCGCGACACTCTGAACAGCGAGGGCGCGGGTCGGGGTGAGGGTGCGGGGCGCAATCCCTAGAACATTGCCTAGCTTGTTGAGAAAATCCGTGGCCGTGAGCGGCTCCCGCAAGAGCCCCACCCGCCCGATCCCGTGAGGATCGGCGGTAACGCGCAGAACTTTCACGTCGCTGAGCCCCAGTAAGTCTGCCAGCGTGTCGTTGATACCGCCGGGCGCGACATCCCAGTTCGTGTGCGCACAGGCAACCGCGATTCCGTGCCGCGCACACGCCAGCACGACACTTCCCGGATGCGGCTCGTCGGCCAAAAGCGTTCTGGCGGGATGAAAAATCAGAGGATGATGCGCCACAATCAGGCTCGCCCCGACTTTTCGCGCTGTCTCCACCGCCCGCTGGGTGACATCCAGGCACGCCACGATTCCCGTCAACGGCGCTTTTAAGTCACCAATAAGCAGGCCCGTGGGGTCGCTCCCCAGAGCTAAGTGCGGCGGCGCGATACTCTCCAGCGCCGCTAGGGCATCACGGATCACGTACATCTTAGTAGCTCAACAAAGTCGTGATATCGCGGCCCACCAGCTTGGTGCGGCCTTTGAGAAACGAGAGTTCGATAAAGAAGGCGAACCCCACCACGGCCCCACCAAGCTTCTCCGTAAGCTGCCCCGCCGCCACGGCGGTACCGCCCGTGGCAAGGACATCGTCCACAATGACAACGCGCTGACCAGGCTTGATCGCGTCAATATGCGCCTCAACCGTTGCCGTGCCGTACTCCAGCGCGTACTCCTGCGAGATGATCTGGTACGGTAGCTTTCCCGCCTTTCGGTACGGCACAAACCCGACCCCAAGCTCGTGGGCCACAGGCGCACCAAAGAGAAATCCGCGCGACTCAATTCCCACAATCACATCGGGC
>NZ_JAYUPA010000030.1:0-2447 GCF_043760365.1 Armatimonas sp. | reverse complement strand
GATCGATCAAAGTAACGTCGTGATGTTTGAGCTGGTTGTGTCTTATATGGTTGTGGTTGCATTTTGGAATTGGAAAAGGTGAATGAGGAGAAGGCCGGATGCGGCGAGGGAGAGCAGGATAAAAAATCCATCTTCCGCCGCAGAGCCGGTCGTAAAGCGGAGGCGCGAGGGCAAGAGCCACACGCGCCCGCTGTCGGGCCAGTAGAGCGGAACGCCGCTCTTGGTGCAGGCATCGAGCAGCAAGTGCGACAGGTAGCCCAGCGTCAATCCGAACCCAGCGAAGGGATCGAGCAAGAGCGCCAGCGGCAAGCCAAAGGCAATAGCCACGACCAGCACCGCGAGAAGCGAGTGCATCGGCCCACGGTGTCCCAGGCTTCGGCTGAGTAGCCGGGCGACGAGCTTCAGGGGAGCTACCCCGCCAATTGCTATGTTGGAGAGCTTGGACTCCCTGGCATCGAGGTCAGGCAGTAGGCTTCCAATGACAGCGAAGAGAATCGCCAGTGACACAGAATCGAAGGCAAGGCCAAGAGGCAATCCGTAGAGGCTGACGATTCCCGCCATGACATGGGTTCTCCAGGTCATAGAGAAGGATTCAAGTGTAGAGAAAGGTTGGGGATCATCTGTAGAGAAAGGTTAGGGATCATCGGCGTTTGGCGCACTTTGCAGGGTGGACTTTCTTTGCAGGGTGGACTCGCTGCACTCCGACGGTGACGACGAACTCGGCTTTACCCGTGCAGTTACTTTTACCCATGCAGTCGCCAGGGCTGTTGCCACTCGCCTCTTGCGTTAGGCTTGCCAGTAGCTCCTCGTCTATCTTGCCACTGGGCTTGATCCCAATGCCGTTTTCAATGAGCAGTGTCAGAAGCTCGCTGCCATCCAGTGTTGAGATCGGCAGCATCGAGGCCCGCCTAAGCGCTTCCCTATCCACAGCCAGAGAGAAAGCGCCGGTCGTGACCAGCAGGGACTCAGCAGCGCCTGCTCGTAGAACCACGCCGCGTAGCTCATCTAGGGAGCGCTGAAAGAGGAGTCGCTGGGGGCTGAACTGCTTGAGCTGAACCAGAACGGTGCGCCCGAAGCGGCTGGCAAGTAGATCGAAGCCGCCTGCCCCATCGCGCCCGTTTCGGCCTTTAAAGTCGCGCCGCCCCGCAAGGCGCACGTCGCTATAGCCCAAAGCCGGCAGAAGACGTGCGACCAGGCGAGCGAAGGCATCGAAGGGAAGTTCGAGAAGTCGAGTAAGAAATGGATCCATAGTGGGTGTGTTTAGTGTGGCTGGTGTGTTTAAGGAGTAGGTTCTTCCAATCGCTTCTTAGCGACCTGGTAGTAGTGAGGACTAAGCTCTATGCCCTGCGCGGTGAGTCCAAGGCGTTTGGCGGCAAGTAGTGTTGTTCCCGAGCCAGCAAAGGGATCGAGTACCATGCCGCCCGGCTCGACGATCTTAAGAAGCTCCTCCATGAGCGCTAAGGGCTTGCCCGTAAGGTGCTGCTTCTTGTTCACGGACTCTACTCGGTGACGGAAGACTCCAGGGAGTGCACCGACATGCCGTTTTGCCGGGAGCCGTCCTTTCGCGCCCCAGACGATGTACTCAGCCTGTGCGGCGAAGCGCCCCATCTGCGGCCTACACGCCTCGGTCTTGTCCCATGCCGCGATACCAAGCCAGCGCCAGCCTGACCACTGCACTAATGTCGTCAGTAAGGGGAGCTGCCGCCAATCGGTGAAGATCAGCAGCGGTGCGCCCTCTTTTGCGATTCGTCGTGTTTCTTTAAGCCACTGGTAGGTGAAGCTAGCCCAGGCATTCTGGTCTAGAGTGTCCATCTCGAAGTCCACCCAGTGCGTCTTCTGCCTGCTTTGTACATACTTGAGGCTTGGCGCTCGTGATCTCTCGGTGGCGGTAAGTCCGCCCGAGCAGTAGGGCGGATCGGTGATGACCGCATCTACCGAGGCACTGGAGAAGCCTGGTAGTAAGTAGCTCCAAAGCATCCCCCAGAAGTAACGTGTCCCCAAGAAGTAACGTGTCCCCAAGAGGTATTGGATGACAGGGAGAGGTAGTCGAGTGATAGGGTAGCCTAGATGCTGGTTGAGTTTGTGTAAGTATTAGTTGAGTTTGTATAAGTGTTGATTGAGTTTGTGTAGATGAACGTTTCATGAAATAGTGGCGTGACCGGTGCAGGGACTAGCTTCGAGGCGGACTCTGTCATCGGTTTTTTGTGGTCCTACATCGGACTTCTGTGATCCAGAGACTGTTTCTTGTCTCACGGATACAGAGGTGGGCTTGTTTCTGTTTGGATGCCCTCGACACCACTGGCTCGGCTTCGTGTCTCGCCAAGTATCGCGCAGTTCGTCGCGCTCATTGTCCCAGGCTTCCGGCGGGAGGCATCCCGGACAGCCCATCAGTTCACAGACACACTCGGTCGGATAAGTGCTGTCTGTGGAGAAGATCTCTTCCAGAG
>NZ_JAYUPA010000029.1:0-2450 GCF_043760365.1 Armatimonas sp. | reverse complement strand
CCAGCGCAGCGACCGCAGCGGCTCAGGCCACCACTGCGGCAACACAATCCACGGCGGCGGCGGCGGACGCACTCGCGGCCAAGAACCGCGTACTGGCTGGAATCCCCAACGCCACTCCGGGCACGAATCCGGGGCTGGCGCTCAAGTCCGATGTGTCGGGAGGCGGCGGGGGAAGCGGATCTCTTGTGCTACGGCACGGAGTGATGCTGTGCACCTACTCGGAGCCGGGGAGTGTCTTGCAGGACTTCGTAGTGAACGTGGGTGAGGATACCTGGATTGAATCCAAGGTGGTGGACAATGAGGGATTGCCCGTTCCTCTGGATGGCTACACGCTCACGGCGACGCTCACGGGCTCCGGAGCGTTCAGCCAGGCGCTCGACAATACCGAGGTGACCAAGGTCATGGATGGTGGCGGTGTGAGCGTGGATGGCAGGTTCCGCTGGCGAGCGCACGGGGCGCTCACGACCCAGGCCCGGCGCAATGTCCGCTTTACCTTGCTGCTCTCGGGGGGATCTGGCAACATCCGAACCGCGCTTGCCCGCGTGCAGGTAGAGGGTTAATCCGCACGTGGCCCTCGATCTCACAGGAGCCGACGCGGAGCTGCTCGATCCTCGCAAAACGATCCTAGGCGATGCGTGGGAGCGGCGGGGTGCAGGGAGCGTGCAGACTCCCTACACACTCACCCGGCGGCAAGAGCGCCTCTACGTCTTTCGCGCGGATCTCTACGCGCCCATTGTGCTTGACGTGGACGACGACCAGACCCCAAGCGACTTGGCGTATCCCATGAACCCAACGTCGCGGGAGGTGCCCTGCTGGAAGCGTGAGAGTCAGGAAGAGAACCAGCCCTCACCCGTGGGCCGAACCAACTACGACATTTCTCTGACCATAGACCAGTTCACCTTTCCGAGCGGCGTTGACATTGATGACGGGTTTCTCATCAAGCTCTACCCGCTACAGCCGGAGGCGCTTATCGGGGCTGTGGGTGATGCCCAGGTGGAAATACAAATGGTAGATAACGGGGTGCAATTCTACGTTGTCCAGGGCGGGGCGCAAGATCGCCCGGCAGTCGGGCGGCGGCAATCCAACCATCGCAAGGTCTTTGCTGTCAAGACCAGTCCTCCCAAGACCATCGCCGGACAGCTGCTCGCACGAAAGCCGGTAGGATAATATGGGCAATCCTTTCCCCGCGTTCTACGATGGCCTACGGGCCGCGATCACGGCGGCATGGCCTGCCGTTGCAGGAAGCGCCCACCCGATCTACCGAGAGAGCCAGGTGCGGCGTGTGGCGTGGCGCAGGCTCGTCGAGAGTAATCGCCTCGCCTCGCCTTGGGTGGTCATCTCCGTGTCGGACGCACCGCAAGCCTCCGACTGGGGCCTTGGCAACGTGGTCTACACGCCGCGCGTCGAGATCTTCTACATCACCGAGGCGGTGCCGGGCGAGAAGGACATGGCAAAGTTCATCGAGGGGGAGCTGGCCGCGCTGGTGGGTGTTCTGTACCCGTGGACGCAGGGCTTTCAGTTTGGCGATGGCATCTCGATTGACACCAGCCCGCAAAATCCCGCCCAGGCCGCGTTCCTGGACGAGAACCTACCGCTCTTTGCCGGGAGCGTCTCCTTTGACACGCGCTTTGCGGATGGCACCCTGCCGATCTTCTTCGATCCTAAGCACCTGAGCGTGTGCGAGGTGGCCGCACTGACGATTACGGCGGGAACCCCTCCGTTTGCCCAGGCCGCGCCCGATCCACTCCGTACCTGGGACTTGCTCCTAGTCGTGGACAGTATCGCCTACAGTGCAAGCAACGGGCTGGTGGACTTCAGCCCGTCGGATGGCCTGATCCGGGACATGCGTGGCGAGAAGGACGACTTCGCGCTAGTCATTGGAGTGATTGATGGCGACGGCAGGCAAAACACCCTCTCTGATGTCTGGCACCAGCGCCTCGCTGGAGTGCGCTTCGCCCTGCGCTCCAAGAACCTGGACGGCACCGATGGGAAGTGGCTCGTGCTCTACGGCGTGGCGGAGAGCCTGAGGAACGGCGTTGTCTACGGGAAAAACGCAACGCTCTTAACCCTGCGCCCCACTTTTGGAGTGCTGCCGCAGTGGGCACAAACGGTGACGATTTGACTACCAGGGATATTGCCTCGGCGCTTGAGAGTTTCTCTTCCCGGTCTCGATCTGCTGTGGCCGCGGCGGAGGCGCTGGCGCTGGCGGATGCCAAGAGGGAGGCGCTGTCATCGAGCAGTGGCCCGCTGACCCGTGGTGATCTAAGGCGCATGGATCACCCCTTTGCCCGTCGTCACGAGACGGCGCTGGCAGACCCGGAGATTATCAATAGCGGCAATGGCGATTTCGTGCGGGCGTGGAGCACGAGCGCTGTCTCCGCTACAACGGACGGCACCGAGGCGGAGTTGACCAACGACAGCCAGAGTGCCCACTGGCTTTCTCGTGGAGG
>NZ_JAYUPA010000028.1:0-6881 GCF_043760365.1 Armatimonas sp. | reverse complement strand
GCCCCTGCTGTCTGGGTTTCTTGGGCGTCTTCGCTAACGTTCAACGCTTTCTTTACAGATACATTCGTATCTTTCTTTTTCTGGGAATCTCTTTCTTTTATAAGGGGTGCAACTTTTGAGGGGGGCAAATCTTGAACCCCTTCAAAAGTTGAAGGGGGTGCAACTTTTGAAGGGGGTGCTGGATAGTCATCGGTTGCTTTCCTTGTTCTCTCGATAGCTACCCTCTGGCGTTCCTCGTCCTCCCAACGAAGGGCGTATCGTGCACCTGTGTTCAGCCCTGCTGCTGCGGTCTCGATCAGCAGCCCCTCTTCCATTGCTTGGCGGACACCTTTACGAACTGAGTTTTCGGCGATCTTGGCCATTCGTGCTATGTCTGGGATGGAGAGCTCAGCCTCGATGCGCTTCTCGCCGGTTATTGAGTCGGTCCAGCCAAGCGTGGCTCGAATAATTGCTCCTACTACAGAAACTACACAGGGTGGGCAGTTGGGGAGAACATAGTCGAAGAACGCGTTTGGTACGGGCGTGAAGTTAGCACTCATTGGAGGAAAGCCACGGAACTTAGACATAGTCTCCTCCTGGTATGAATGTTTGAAAGTTAGACTGTCAGACAGTCTGTTTTCAAACTTTCTAGCACTGTGGTATAATCTGTTCATTGTTTTTAGGTGAAACCCCGTTGGCGCGGGGTGGATCGCATGGCGGCTCCGTTGGCGCGGGGCCGTTTTTGTTTTTATCCTTCTTCTTGCTCCTGGGCTTCCAACTGGGCGAGCAGTTTTTCAAGGGCGTAGATGGTTAGTCCTTGCCCAGTTACTTTATGCTCTTTAAGTCGGAAGGCTTGGTAGTCGAGGCGTTTCTTGAGTGCACGGGGCAAGCGTGTCCCCCAAGGCGTGAGTTCTGCTCCAGGACGAATGGAATGGGCTGCTGCCTCAATGAGGTTCTCATCTTCCAATTCTTGCTTTCTTGCTTTCCAATTTTCTTGCTTTGTTTCATTCTTTCTTGCTTTCTGATTTTCAAACTTTCTAACATTATTACTTTCAGACAAACTGGGCTTATTCTTTGGTATTTCAGGCTCAGGTTCTCCCAGTGGAGGATCAATCCCCTTACGCCGTCTATGGGTGCCGATCACATCATCAAGCACGCTTTCAGTGGGCGCATCCTCACGTGCGGCGAGTACCGAGCCAGGTGTAATAAGGGGTGTTCTACGAGCCATCGCATATCTCCTCAGCAAGGGCTATGTAGTCTTGCGCGACACGCTCATTGGGACTCCAGACTGTGATCGGTTTTGCGGCTGCTTGGGCCTCACGGACGCGCACAGAGGTGCGAATGCGAGTATTGAGCAAGTCCGGCCCAAAAGCACGTTCAAGCTCAGCAGTGACCTCACTAGAGATGTTGGTGGCGTCCATCTTGGAGCGAAGGGCCCGCACCCGCTTTAAGTCAGGGTTGATCTTACGGCGAACACTCTGAATTGTCTCCTGAAGACGTGCGACGCCTTTAAGAGAAAATATTCCCATATCAACGGGGATGATTACCTCCGTGGCGGCAGCCAGAGCATTGATGGTCAGAACCCCGAGCGCAGGAGGACAGTCAAGAAGGATGAAATTGAATCGAGATCGTACCGGCTCTAGCGCCTCTTGAAGTAATGTCTCACGACCCACGGCACCAGCTAGACGCATATCTGCGTCGGCAAGCTCCAAATCTGCTCCAACCAACTTCAGATTTGGTAAGCCAGAGACAGCAGGCGGGGAGCTGATAATGGCGTCCTCGATGCTCTTGCCTTCAACGAGAACAGTATAGAGAGTGGCCTTCAGCTCATCTGGGTTAGCCCCCAGAGCTTGTGTGAGGTTGCCCTGGGGATCGCAGTCAATCACTAGGATCTCTAACCCACGTTGTGCAAGAGCTGCCGCCAGGTTTGCAGCTGTGGATGTCTTGCCCACTCCACCTTTCTGGTTCGCAAGTGCTATGACACGACACTCACTGATGGGAGGGATCTTCGCATCCGGATAAAGGTTTTGAACATCTGACAGGCGAACAACTTGTCGGCCACGTTCTTTGAATGCCTCAAGGTCGCCTGTCTCGATCCGCCTCCTGATCGTCGAGTGACTAATACCAGATATCTCTGCGGCCTTATTGATGGGTATGAGCAAGCTATACACTCCTTCTGAAAAAAATGTTACAGGGGATTTTAACAAGGATTTCATATTACGTCAAGTAACTTCTGGACATCTTCCCACTTTGCCTCTTTGGAGTCCGGTGGGAAGATTGCTCAGAAATTGGCTCCTGATACCTCAAGGCTTTCGTAGTTTTCTTTTTTGTGCCTGAAACCATCGCTGCATGGCCTTTATTCGCGTTCGAAATTTCAGGGCACGTCGAATCATGGTGGGGTCGTCATACTCTGTGAAAAAGTAGCCATAGCACGAGAGGGCTCGCCAGGTGAGCGGGGCTTGGCGCTCACCCGTCAGGAGCGTATAGATTGGGCAGAGATACCCTAGGAGAAGTGCGATCCCTAAGATAGCCAGCATGCTTCCTAGAAACCCTGGTGAGAGTTTCTTGGGAAAGTAGTCTGTTCCATGGAGGGAAAGCCATATAAGGGATGCCGTAAAGGGTATCCCAAAGAGACATTCCCGCAGGTTTCGAGCCATATCAATGACCGCAGTCCCTGCTTGGATCGCCTCGCCCTCCGCTCCACATAACTGGCAGAACCGATGCCTGCTCCCGCTTGGGGTGCGGTTGTCGCACTGTTTGCAAATATCGTAGCTGGGCTTGCCGCAATCTGAGCAGTAAAAGAAGGTAGGGGTACTACCACGCAGACGCGCTTGGAGCGGGATTTTGTTGACTGCTCCACAATCACATAAATATCGAACTGTTTTCATAATCATAAGGCTTTCTTTCCAAGGGCATTCTCGATTTCATTGATGTTAAATCTTTTGATATCGAGTGTTTCATGTTGCACATCCGACTGTCGATCAGAAGCTTCCCGCCAGCTCGTCACCTGTCTGGATGAGTGTCCACTCCTCACGGATTAGCGTTGTTATCCAAATGGTTCGCGCTTCGAGTGGCTGGGCTGAGGTATCCCTGAGAAGGCGGGGGGACACCTGGAAAGTGCTGGTGACATAGCTACCTTTGAGGATATTCTCCTCGTTGCTGCGTAACTCGTCTTCGCAACGCTCATCACTGAAGCCGCCAGATGCATGACGACTCAATACATTTTCGATAGAGCGTCCCGAGGCCCGCAGGAGTGCCTGCGCAGCCTCGGTGATATTGACGGTTCCCAGTGGAAATCGCCAGCTACCGTTGCGCAGCCAGAGAGGGACACTGATGCGCCGGACGGAATAGGAAGAAGAGTCCATTTTATTTGTCTCCTACCACTCGTCCGGTGTGAAAATTGTTGTTACGGATCTGTCGCTCTCGGTCATCACGATGACCTGGGCACCTGTGAAGAGGCGGTACATAGATACAATTCTCTGTCCGCCCTGATCTATCGCGTTGAGGTTGGTCTCGACTTCGTCATCATTTACGATCCCGAAGTCGCCTTGAGCATGTCTCTCAACGAGGTTGCGTAGAGTCACGCCTGCTCGCTGCATGGCAACCGTTGCAGCAGGGGTTCCAACCAAGAACCCAAGATCAAAAAGGGCAGTGTCGCTGGCGAGACTAAAGAGTCCTCTGCATTCTTTGTGACGTAATGAGCGTGCACGAATTTCTGGCTCGTTGCCAGGAGATGATCTAAAAACGGACATCGTCAAATTCTCCATAAAGCCCCATCTAGGGGAGATTAACCTCTCTGCACGTGCCTGATAAGTCGGGACACGCAGAGAGGTTGCATGAACTCAGGTTTCGTCGAGAGTGCAAATGATCGTCATGGAACGATCTTCACGTGTCTCGATGAAGATAATCTCGCCGGTTGGGAGCTGGTGGCTCGATTGGATGGCAGCTCCCACGGCCACATCTCTCTTGAGCTGCTCCAGAAGTTCACCTCCCTGGCCAATGGCTTCCCAGTCAACGCCAAGATGGCGATCCATTAAGGAGCCGCGAGAGATACCAGATTGTGCGATAACCTCATTGGCTAGACGACTGATGCAAATCTCACCTGGAGCAAACTTGGCTCCATTTTGTAGATAGTCATAAGGGGAACGACCCATAATAAACCTCCCTAAATAGGATTGGTAACGGGGGCGGAGACAGGGGGAGACTCCGCCCAAAGAGATTAGCTTGCGGGGGGCGTTGGCCGCTTGATAAGGCCAAAGACCCGTAAGGTCACTGTCCAGAGTGCCCCCAGTAGCCGGGGAGCACCTCGCAAGACAAATTGCAATGCCAGCAGGGGCAAGCTTCTTAGAGTCTTGCCAATGACCCCCCCACCTGAGGGCATCATGCCAAGAAACAACCCAAATATCCAGGCGATGGTTGCCCAGACTAACGCAACCTGTATTAGGTTGCCAAGAGAGTTCACATGGCTACCTGTAAGAAACGCGAAGCTATAAGAAGACCCTAGCCATAGAGCATTTCCAACATCACCGCCGTGTGCCAAGCCCATGCGAAAAAGACCTATGAGGATCAGAATCGAGATGAGTTTAGGCAGCCAGTTTAAGGAAATGCCAACGGCATGGGGTGTCAGCATGAAGTCATTACAGGTAGGGCAACACCGGATACCGGGTCTATGTTTGTGCCCTTTCTCACAAACGACAGCATTTAGAGTATGTCCACAACCGCCAGCGCAATAAACGCTATCGGTGGGTGAGATAAACCCGCACTTGCAACAAATAATCATTGACGTTAATCTTTCTCCGGCTTTGCCGGAACGGAACTGAGTGGAGACGACTCTGAGGCGTGAGGCCCCAGATACGAGGCAGAAAGCCCCAGAAACGCAGCCAAGCGCTCCCGCCTGGCTCGCGCTGCGGATGAGAGTGCTAGAGAAGGAATACTCTCTTGTTTTTGAGAAGCATCCTTCTCAGAAAGAGTTGGGGAAATCGGTGGCCCGGCGAGTTCAGCGAGGTCTGCAAAAGTCGCTATAAGGCGATTGGGTAGGGTGTCACCTAGTGTTCGTGTCATGATCTGCTTAAGGTTGATGGCACGAACTTCCGTGGTCGTAAGAATCAGATAGAGGGGGCGATCCCCGTCAGGCATGACTGGAGCAATTTCATTGCTGTCCGCTTTGTATGTGCTGTCCGCTTTGGAGGGATGATTTAGCTTGGGGAGAACCATGCTACAGAAACGGCCCACGATCCTTAGCTTCTTTTCCCATTCACTTGAGCTGGTGTGCCCAAGATCAACTTCACAAAAAAGCTGTCGAGGTCGTGACTCTTTGCCTTCCTCTCCAATGTCACCAAGGTGCACGAGGACGTGAGCATCAGGTCGGAATCGCTCCTCCTGGGAGGTGCCGTTACTCAGATTCAGACGGTAAGAGAAGAAGGCCTCTGGATGAAACTTCAGTACCTGAAATGTGCCTTTGGATTTGGTAGCGATGCGTCGTAGAGCAATAAAGCACTGGGCGATCTCTAATGCGTGAGCACGAGCTGTTGGGCTGCCTTTGCGCAGACGCCGCCTAATGTCGTCGGGCGCTATGCCCAAGTGATTTGCGATAACCTCTACCGCTGCGGGCCCAAGCTGATAGAACCATTGTCCGCCAAGACCCGCCGCTGTCCCAGGTGTTGCAGCACCCAGTGGCCCCAGTGGTAGAGGCCCTCCCACAATCAGATTGGCGCGCGCCAGCATCGTCAGGCGTCGGTTACGTCTTCGATCTGCGATACCGGGGAAGTGTAGCTCGCCAATTTGCCCCGAGAGCATCCCCTGGAAGAGGTATAGGTCGATAATAATTCCAAGATCCCGCAGGGTCAGGATGATTTGAAGGGAACGGTTGGAAATCTTTCTTCGTGGAGTAGGGGGCTTCATGACCCGTCTCCTTTCGCATTATCTGATGGATTGTCGAGCACTTCTACCCCGACGATGTCACCAGCCTTTGGCCCCGAGTCTGCGGATGGCCTTTGCCCCACCTTGCTACGTGTTCTGGACTTTTGTGGAGCTGGGGATACCTCCTCCTCGTCTGAGGCATCCCCGTAATAGAAGCACTCTAAGCGCTCACGCTCGGCATCGATCTGAGTTGCCAGAGTTCCCCAGCGCTCCATCGCTGAACGGCGCACCTGTGCCACTACTGCTGCCTCAACGGGGGGCACCTCTGGCATGCGTATTTTGATGCGGCGCATAGGTTTGGCTGTCTCTAAGAAAATCCCCTCACCTTTTGCCTGGGAACTTAGCCAGTTGCGTAGCACTATGCGTGGCTCTTCTGAGGGGAGCTCGCCCGCGACAGTATCGCTATCTCCGCCACCGAGCGCCAGATAGATATGCGAGCCGATCACGTTCCTCAGGACGGAGCGAAACCGGGAGTCGAGCTGACTGACGGCTTGATGCGCGACGTGAAGTCCTACGCCGTAGCGACGACCTTCCTCGGCGAATCTAAGTAGTTGCGTGCGTGAAGCCTCATTGCCCGTGAAATTCTCAATCTCATCAATAAAGACGTTCGTTTCTTTGAGGCTCCGAATCGGCTTATCAGCACGAATCGCGGCTCTGGAAAGGGCAGTAAGAAACATTTGTCCTAAGAGCTGGGAGGAGACTTCCCCGATCTCTCCACTAGCGAGCGAGACTAGAACAATCGCTCCAGGCTTCTCCAGTATCTGCCTAAGTCCTGTAACTCCGCCTTCCAGAAAATGCTTAGTTGCATCAGCGCCAAGGAATCCTGATAATTTATTAAGTATCGCTCCCATATAGGCTGCATTCTGTGCCAGCTTTGGAAACCGTGTTCGGAAGAACCGCACGATGGCGGGATCTTTTACGCTTTGAAGAGTCTCGTTTCTGAAGGTGTCGCAGGTCAGAAAAAGCTCCAAATCTACCAGGTT
>NZ_JAYUPA010000027.1:0-6898 GCF_043760365.1 Armatimonas sp. | reverse complement strand
TGGCGGTTCGTGCCGCCGCCCGTGCGCTGTAGCTTACCGAGTCGAAATATCCTGATCCCATTTTTTTCTCCTACGGAACGATAAACTCGGCAAATGCTCGCTTTCCCAAGAGAGTGCCGAAGCTCTCATGGGCGCGCTCCGCGTCGCTGAGACGCCGGTTCGGGTTGGGGAGAGTACACTGCTCGAAGAAGCGCCGAATCGAGGTATCGAGAGTTTCAGTGTGCTCCCCCAGAAGATAGAGTGCCGTTTTCGCGGCCATAAACAGATCGCTGGCCGTGCTCGCCGGGGCGCGCGCCAGCAGCTCGGGCGGGACAAAGCCCGTCCATGCCGGATCGTAGAGCGGTAGGGCCTCCTGGCCCAGGCGGCTGGCACAAGTCCAGTCGAGTAGCACTAAGCCGTGTGCCTCGGGGTAGACCAGCACGTGATCTGGGGTGATGGCCCCGTGTGCAAAGCCGCGTAGGTGCGCCATCCAGAGGGTCATGAGGAGCCGCCGGAAGATCCACCAGACCTGGCGCGGCTCGACGCCCGTGATGAACTTTTCCTCACGCAGCGCCTGCGCCGTAAAGCAACGTCCTTCGGGAGTGGCCAGGAGACTCACAGCCTGCAAGCGCCCCGCTGGCCCCACCACGGTGAAGTGCGCGAGCGGCTCGGGCAGATAGGCCCGCTGCTTGCTGTAGAACTCTCGCTCCGCCACCGGGTCGGGGTGGGGCAGGCGGATCGCCGTCAGCGCCCGAAACTCGCGCTCCAATAAATCGTTGTCGGCGGGTTCACGGCTGACCTTGGCAAAGACGCGCTGCCCGGGTTTCGCCCCCGTGAAGTGCGCTTCGTAGACTGTGCTGACCAACCCGGCGGCACTGATTCCCGTGAGTGTGAGCAGCTCTTCACCGACCAGGAACTCCACGGGCTCGAAGAGAGGTTTCTGGTCGCCGTAGGTCTCCAGCTCTAGCTTGCGCTCGGCCTGGGTACGCCAGGAGTTAAGAAGCCGAAAGACCTCAGCGGCCAGAGCTTGCTCGGTTTCGGGGACGAGGTCCGGGTGGCAGTTTTTTGCCAGCGACCGAAAAACCTCGCCCAGAGCGCGGCGCAGGGTGGTGGCGCTGTAGCCTTCCAGTCGCCCGAAAACCTGCTCGGGGCAAGCGGCTTGCTCTAGCTGGGTTTTAAGTGTTTGCAAGTTCTCTTTCATAGTTATTGTTCTGATTACAATTTACCGCATCCGTGCGAAACTGCAAGTTTATTTTTACAAATCCTGAGCCTTTTTCACGAATTGCTGTGCCGCCGATTTTCCCCGCCGATTGAAATCGGCGTCTAAGAGCCTCGTTCCTCGGCTATGAAGTCGCTCCGCGACTGGGAAATCGGTAGTCGCGGAGCGACATTATGGCGCGAAGCGCCCGTAGACGCCCATCCACCCAAAGGGTACCCGGTGTGGGCGGACTAGTTTAGTTTGAAGGTACACTCTTAGCAGTTTCGTTTCATTGCACGCCCGAGGAGAAAATATGAAGTTTGATGTGGATCTGCGGCCCGAGATCGCACGGCTAAAGATGGCGGCGCGCTCCCAGGGAAATCGGGGGACGTGCAGTGTGTTTGCGATGACATTCTGTATCGAGTTTATGCTTCGAAAGAAGCGCAAGCTGACCGAGCCGCTCTCCGTGGAGTTTCTCAACTGGGCCAAGAACACGGTAACCGGACAGAAGAAAGACGGCGACTTTTTCGATAGGATCGCGGCAGGCTATGAGCGCTACGGGATGGTGAGCGAGGCCGGACTGCCGTATGCCACAACCTACAACGCCGACCTCACGCCTGCACTGGAGCTGCTGGAGACGGCGAAGAAAACGCCACGACTCAAGGGGCGCTTTCTCAAGCCCTGGAGCACCAAGGAGGTCGTTACCGAGGGACAGATCGCCGAGATCAAGGCGTGTCTGAAACGCGGGATCCCTGGTCCCGGCGAAGGATGTCTTTGATGGCCACTCGATAGTACTCGTGGGCTACTCCGACGAGGCAAAGCTCTGGGTTTTCTCCAACTGGGCGGGCGCACAGTGGAGCGACCATAGCTTTGGCTACATGAGTGATGTCTACCTGCGGCCCTATCTCAACGATGCCTTTGTCTACGAATGATGCCCGGCGATACCCGGCTCGTTAGTAGCTCGTGACCCATCCTTTGAAGACCGCTGGGCCTGTCGTCGGAACGCCGCGCAGACCCTTGAGATTGACACTTAGGGTATAGCCAAAGTAGCCTGATCCCACTTCGGTGACGGTGAGCGTGCCCGGAGCCGAAGGGGCGAAGTAGAGAGAGGTATTGCCCTCGGGAAGCTCGTAGGTGAGATCGTAGTCACTGACAACGCGTGCGATGCTTCCCACAGCGACGGTCGGTGTGGAAAACTGCAAGATTAGCTTGAGGCCCACGAGCCCCCCGTACTCGGCGGAGACGCGCTGGTATAATGCCCCCAGCGCTAGGCCCGTGGTGCCGCTGAGACGCTGGACACTGGACTGGGGCAGGATGCGGGTCTTCCCATCAAAGACAATACGCACCGACCCGAAGGGAATGTTGTCGTTGACGTTGACGGTTCCTACTGCGCTCCCCAGACTGGTTCTCGTCCCATCGGGGGTGACGCCAACCACCTCAACACCAACCGTGACCGTTCCCTGAGTGGCAGCACCTGTCGTGAGTTTCACGGTGCTTTGCGCACTCTCAAACGAGCTTCCTAGGTGTCCACCACTATCCGAGAGGCTAGCCTCGCTACCGCCGCCACCCAGAGTCCAGAGATAGCGCAGACTCCCCGGATAAGTGCCGGAAAGAGACGCACTCAAGGAGAGGGTATCGCCCGGGGAGATCGTCATAGAGGCAGGAGCAATCGAAACTGTCCGTGGATTGACCGTTATTGTAGTGGTTGCCGTTCCGAGACTCATCCGATTAGGATCGTTGACGCTTCCCACAAAGCCCTCGAGCTCAATCGTGACGGTTGCTTTATCGGTGGCGTTGGCATCGCTCTGGTAGATCATGTCCTGTGAGGCGGAGTCGAGGCTGACACCCGTCAGGCCATTAACTGGGTTTTTCAGGGTGCCGCTCCCCCTGACAATACGCCAGTGGTAAGTAATGAGGGGGGCATCCACTGCCACCGTCGCTTTAAGGGTCAGCGAGTCGCCTGCTGTAATGGTTGCCGTCTGCGGAGAGAGCTTGACTTTGGGGGCGATGACATTTGCCTCAAAGAGCAGATAGCTGTCCGAGCGTGTCCAGTCCGCCAGAACGGCACCAATATCGGCGGCTCCCAGAACTTTGTCCACAATAATGACAATGGCGTTGAGGGCAGTGGCAAGTGTCCCCAAAAGCGTAGCTGCGACACCTGCTGTAAAGCCCTGACGCGCGAAGACAACCACCATCCACTCGATAAATTTCTGACG
The DNA here is from genome assembly GCF_043760365.1 of Armatimonas sp. Taxonomy (GTDB): domain Bacteria; phylum Armatimonadota; class Armatimonadia; order Armatimonadales; family Armatimonadaceae; genus Armatimonas. The sequence continues at coordinate 3,505 of NZ_JAYUPA010000027.1, read as the reverse complement.
TAGCGTGCCGTTGTTGGCGAGCGCCTTAAGAACCGTAATCAGGAGGCCACGGGCATTGCTGGCACTGATGGCGATTCCTGAGTCCACCACGCCTGAGAAAATTACCGCCAGATCGTCGAAGTTCTTGAGGAGGTCTGTGGAGGGCAAGCCCTGCCCTCCTACCAAATCCAGCTTGAGGCTTTCTTGGAGTCCGATAAACGTCGCAATCGCGGGCAGGAGAAAATCTTTGAAAAACGTGATGAAGGAGATCTTGAGATGAGCCCCCACGGGCGTGAGCTCACCGGGGAGGGGCTTTGCCGTGCCGGTCAGATTGTTGGGATCGCCTGTGTTGCCGTTGGCGATAATCTCAACGCGATAGGTGGCCTTGGTGGCTCCAGCCGGATAGAGATCAAGGCTGTAGGGGCCACTGGTCACCGGGCCGTAGGCAACCGTGCCATTGGCGTAGTCGATCAGGCTGCCTGCCACACCCGACAGCCCGGATGTTCCCCAGAGAATCTCGCTGTAGATAACGCGGTGGTACTTGGAGTCCGGGACGGGCACAGGGTCTTTGCTGGCCTCGGTGTAGTAGGCGGACTGGTAGATATTGACAATGGCGTTGCGGCGGCGCGTGTTGGTGATCGTCATCCCCAAGCCATTGGCGTTGGGCGCAGCGAGAAACCCTGATTGTTCGTTCTCGGGTTTAGTCTGGATCAGAGTCGTGGCAAGGGGTTCGTCGCGGTGGCGGGTGATGACCGCGCGTGTGCTTGGAGGGAACAGGGCATCACGAACCGCCGTGACCGCGCTCATCAGTGTGGGGTCGGTGTCGGCGAGGGCGTAGGGATTGGCGGCCAACTGGGTCGTGAGCTGGCTGGCGAGCACCTTCACACCCTCATCATCGCGCAGGAACTTGCGTACCTGCTCCTGCGCCTCAGTCGGAAGCGTGAAGGCCCCGACGGCGTAGAAGAGTAGCGCGACGGAGGTCTGGAGCGGGCTAACCTCGCCCACCATACCGCTGGCCGTGCTGCCGGAGAAGCCGAGCAGAACCAAGCGTTTGTCTTTATCCGTGAGCAGGAGCAGGGCCGGGGTGGCGTTAAACTGCCCTAGCGTAAAATTCCCATCGCCTTTGAGCGCCGCCGCCGTGTAGCCCGAGAGGAGCGAGAGCTGACCGAGGTTGAGTGGCGAACCCGTGGGGAGAATCACCCGTCCTGTGCTTTGCTGTGTGGTGGTTGTGGAAGAGCCTCCGCCACGAATCGGGCCAAAGCCAAGGTTCCAGCCGCTGCCACAGCCTGCCAGTGGCAGCGCGAGGGCAAGTTTAAGAAGTTTTCGTCGTTGCATAGTTCAAATATCTCCTAAAAGTACACGACCACACGGATTGGATTATTGTCGTAGTAGGGGTTGGGATCAAAGCCGCCGCCCCAGACAATCAAGTAACGAATGCCATTACCACGTCGGTAGAAGTTCGCTCGGACAACCCCGGAGAGCTCCTCGCGCACCGGGATCGCCGGGGGGAAGGGATCGTCGCCGGTAAGAATCGGGATGCTAGTGACGGCGGTGGCCTCGAAATCGCCCTGAAGTATCCGGTAGCGTTGTTGGACAGCTTCTACCGTATTGTTCCTTGTCACAATATAGTGCGTGGCCCCGGCGACAGAGAGAAACTCCCAGAAATACGCCTCGGTGATGGTTCCAAATTTGTTAGCCGCAACCTCTGAGACGCGGGTTACCTCAACCGCAAGCGGATGGACATCAGGGATCTGGACACTCCTTTGCGCTTGTCGTGGTTGCATCATGCCATCAGAGTAGCGGGCTACCGTGTGGCAAACGTGTGGAACCTATCCCCCGGCCACTCGCGAACCCACCCGGCCAGAACCCACCCGGCTCTTCGATCGTGCCTCACTACGAGCCACCCTCCCTCTACGAAGGAGGGTTAGTGGAGGGAAAGGGGAGGTAGGTGGGGTTTTTCTTGGGGAGCCCGAGGGGTTTTCCTACCCTCATTGCCCTGAGGGAGGGTGCCGAGGAACGAGGCGGGTGGGTTCTGGCCGGGTGGGTTCTGGCGGGTGGGTTAAAATATTCAGGATGGCTTTAGCGCCAGCGCCAGTGCTTCGCTCAGGGAGAGGGTGCTGCCGATAGCTTTCTGCGCTGCTGTGGCGTTGCTGCTGGTGTAGATTCGCTCGCGGTAGGAATCGTCCTCCGCGCTGAGCGAGTCGAAGCGGGCGAGCCAGAAGGTCTCGGCGAAGGCCATCAGAAGGGTCGCGGCCTCGGGGTGACCGAGATGCAGCAAGGGCTCGGGGAGGTTCCAGAGGGCGAACGCAAGGGTGCGCAGGTTGCCTATCGCCTGGCAGACGCGCACGCAGGCTTGGCCCGATTCTAGGGCATCGGGCCACTGTGCCAGCTCCGCTTGAAGTGAGCCGATATTGAGGAGAAGCTTACTCTGGTGCACCCGGTCGCCCAGCGCACGGGCACGTGCCAGACAGGTCTGGTAGAGCGCCAGCGAACCTAGCGAGTCCCCCTGCACCCCCAGCACATGGGCACGGTTGGCCAGGGCGTAGCGGGCACCCGAGAGATCTCCTACCGACGCAAAAAGCTGCTGCGAGCGCTCGAAGCACTGAGCCGCTTCGTTAAGTTGCTTGCTGCGGAGTAGAAGAATCCCGAGGCGACGCTGAACCGTTGCCTGGGTGGGAACATCGCCCGCACTCTCCGAGAAAGTGAGGGCCTCGCGTAGCAGCGGCAAGCTCGCCGTGGGATCGGCGTAGTTTGAGACGGCGAGTTGGCCCTGAACTGAGAGGGCGATGCCACGAAGAACGGGATCGGAGCCTGCGGTGTCGAGAGCTTCTTGTGCAAGGGTGTGTGCCAGCGCGTTGTGTCCGCAGGTATCGGCAAACGACACGGTATGGCCCAGTGCTGCGAGACGCTCTCGCGACGTCGGGGCGGGAAGGGTGAGAATCGCTTGGCCGAGCGAGAGCGTCCGGGGAGCTCCGAGCAGGGCAAGCGTGCCCGTGGCTTGTGTCAGAAAGAGTGGGTAGGCCGCCGACGCATCCTGGCACGCACACGCCGACTCCAGCGCTGCCAGCACATTGCCCGCATCTTGGTCGGTGGCGTTCGTTGCAAAGTAGGCACGGTGCTGGACACGCGTCGCATCGGCGAGAGCCTCAGGGAGCTGCTCCGCGGCGAAGGTACGAATGAGCTCCAGCAGATGAAAGCGGCTTGGACCATCGGGGGCGCTGTCGCACAGGACGAGGGAAGCATCGGTGAGGGCGGCGAGGCGCTCGGGGGCATCGCCGACGCCGCAGATGGCCTGGGCTGCCGGGGCGCTCCAGCCGCCGCGAAAGACCGAGAGCTGGGCGAGAAAAGTCTGCTGATCCGGGGGGAGTAGCCGCCAGCTCCACTCAATAGCGGCATGCAGCGAGGCGTGCCGGGCGTTTCGTTGACTTCCTTGCGGGGGGCGAGCAAGTAGACGTAGGCTCTGCTCAAGCTGGCCCTGCATCTCGCGGGGGCTGAGGCTGCGAATCCGTGATGCCGCGAGCTCCAG
>NZ_JAYUPA010000026.1:0-2467 GCF_043760365.1 Armatimonas sp. | reverse complement strand
CTGCACGGATCACTGGCGCTGCCGGTTTATTGCAAAGGGAACCAAGCTGATCTGCCACGGTGATGTCTTAGCGCTTCTGGCGGGGATAGATATGGCAAGCTTCGATTTCATCAAGACCGAGAACCTCTACGAGTTTGATGGCATCCCGGGCTTCGCCCTCGCACAAGGTCAGTAGGCTTACGTGAGGTAGGTTTGTAGTGTGGCCGCTAGCTCGGGGGCTTCATGGGAGGCGGCGACAGTCTGAAGGGCTTCGTGCAGGCGTTCGGGGTAGCGTTTCCCGATGATTCTAAGCGCCTCGGCGAGGTAGTCACTTTGGGCCTGATCGTCGGCGATAAGAAAGCCTACCAGTTCAGCCAAGATACTCTCCCCCTCAGTGCGCGCCTGCGCCGCGAGGGCTTCGAGCTTCTCGATCTGGCTCAGCTCGTAGAGCAGGGCATCCACACAGACACAGGTCGCTTCGTCGCAGGGGGGCTCCCAGCGGTAGCGCGTGAGCAGCTCCTCGGCGGCGGTGGCAAGCTCCGTGGCATCCCAGCCCCCTTTGCGTGTCAGCCACTCTTGCAGGGCGATCAGGTGCTTGCTCTCCTCGTAGCTCCAGTGTGTCCAGAACCAGGCCCGACCTCGGCTGGCGCGCAGAAGATTCTGATTGATCGCCGCGTAGTCGGGAAGCAGCGTCGCATCCCGCCAGAGCGCGAGTGTCGCATCCACCAGTGCCGGGCTCGGCGCAGGGGTCTCCGCCTGCCACTCTATCGAGCCCCACGGGTTCCAGTGCCGCTCGGCATCCGCCTTGGCAAAGTGCTCTTTGTAGAGGACATAGAGCATCCGCTCCGTCTCTTTGTCCAGCATCGCGGCGGCAGAGCGCTCGCTCGTGGCATTCTGCCGGGCGTTAAGGTCGTCGTCTTCATGGCTACGTAGCATCGTGACTCTTGGTATCACAGCGCCCCGCGTCAGTCATGGGCCAAATGGCCTATTTGAAGGAACCCAATGCGCCGCAAGAGTGTTCCTATGAGCATGGATATTCCCCCACTAACCACCACGATTCACCTTGAGCTTGGCAGTGTGCGCCAGCCCTACAATAGCGCTCGCATCTTTGGCGACACAGGCACGAAGTTCTCTCTGCGCAACTTGATGGGCGAGAGCGGCTTCCACTTCGGGCGCGTCACGGTGCTCCATAAGCTTAGTGCCAATCAGGGTCTGCGCCTCATGCTTGCGCCGCTCAGCTACTCAGGGGCGGGGCAGTTTGCCGCGCCCGTGCGCTTTCAGGACACGACCTTCTCCGCCAATGCTCCGACGACGGGGAGCTATATGTTTAATTCCTACCGTGTGAGCTACTGGTCTACCGTGCACCAAAATAAAAAAGAGATCTTGCGCGTGGGCGGGACCCTGAAAGTGCGCGATGCCCGAATCGCGTTGCGTCAGGGCGGCACCTATAAAGAGTCCTACAACCTCGGGGTTGTCCCCTTGGTCTATCTCAGCGGCGAGCGCAAGCTCAGTGAGCGCTGGAAGCTACTGCTCGATGCCGATGGTCTGGCTGCGCCGCAAGGCCGCGCCTTTGATATTAGCCTCTTGCTGGCGCATCGGCTCGCGCCTAAAACCGACGTCACTCTGGGTGTCCGAACGCTGGAAGGGGGCGCGGACAATGAGCGTGTCTACAACTTCGCCCGGCTAGACTATCTCAGTGTGGGCCTGATTCAACGCCTCTGAAAATAAAAGATAAATAATTCAGGAAAATTGGAACGCGAACTAAATTTCGTATGTATATATAATCAACGAAGGGGAGTAGCACCCGGCCAAAAAAAGCCGGGGGAAGTTTCGTCAAGACGCTCACAGTGCGAGCCGGAACTTTCCATCTTAAAAAAGCAAGACCTTCGCCAGAGTAACCTCTCCTCTGGTGAGGGGCTTGTTTTTTTAGGAAAGGTTTGTGATGAACATTCAGATACAGGGCCGTCATCTGGTTGTGAACGAAGTGCTTCGGCAGCACACTGAACTTCTGATGGGCAGGCTTGCAAGGCAGTTTCCTACCATTCGCCATAGCCATGTCACGCTCTCTAGTGAGCGGCAACAGTACATCGTTACTATTCGAGTTTGGGCGGAGGGGCTGGACTTGCGTAGCGAAGATGAGGGCGGGGATATTTACGCCACACTCGCCCGTGCAGCAGGAAAGCTGGAGCGCCGACTTCAGAAATGCACGGATCGCCACTACCGCTTTGGTAACCATCACGGACAGCATGCCTCGCTCCGCTGTCCTCCCGATCGTCCGCCCGCACGGCTACGCCTGGAAATGTAGCCGCACTCTGCGACGGACGAACCTCCTGCATCACGGGTGATGCGGGAGGTTTTTCTGTTTTACAGAAAACGCCGTACGGTTGCGTTTGCTCGGTGCCAGATTGTGGTTCTCTTGACGACATCGCTGCTCTGCGCGATTTTCTGACACATGCTCGGCTGTTGCGACAAGCAGGCGAGATAAAAC
>NZ_JAYUPA010000025.1:0-2469 GCF_043760365.1 Armatimonas sp. | reverse complement strand
GGGTGGGCCATAGTGATGCTCATTCTGGTTCTTTCCTTTTTGCCCTGGGGAGATATAGAGGGAACGGAAAGTGTCTCAAATCATTGTGGCACACAGGGGACACTTCAAAAACAGGAGGCCACACTTGGCCCACATTCCAAAATCCAAACGCTACACGACTTTTCAGCCTGGCGAGCTGGAGAAGGAGCTTAAAGCTCTTGCTCTCAAAACAGGAGCCGTCGCCGACGTTCCCAACGCCTGGGACGTAAGGCGGCACAACCCACTCCACATCCGCTGGTACGATTGCAGTGTCACTTTTCCCGATGGAACCGAAGGCACCTGCCACTACACTAGGCAAGGCCCCAAGTGGCACATTCTAAGGTATGAGCACGGAGGAGCGACGCTCCCCTATGCCTATCACATGGACGAGCTGGGCCGTGATGCGGCCAGCATCGAAGCGCTGACTCAGGAGAAGGCAGCGGTTGCCTTCGCTTATGCAATATGTCAGGAGCAGAAAGAGGCCAAGCGCATTCAGCCGCCTTGGACGGGCTATGGCAAGCGCAAGGCCGATCCCAAGACCTACCAGCTCTCTCACGAGCGAGCCATCGCCCTAGCGGGAAAGTACGCGCTCTGTTTGAAGCTCTGCCCCTCAGGCAAGCTCATCACCGTCAGTGGCACGTTTGAAACGCTGGAGGAGGCCAACACCGCCTGGCATGAGCGCAGCGATACTGATCTCATCGTTGCACTCGCGGTGCGTTGGGCACGGCGCTGGACAATCCCACGCTTCAACCCTCTCTACGCCCAGCACCCACGAAATGCACCACCATAGAGGACATGTAGCACTACCGTGGAGGACATACAGCAACTCACGCGCCGCCTGGACTTACAACACCAGGTGGCGCTCTTTTTGTCGGTTTGTAGAGTTGTTTTGTTTACGTCACAAAAGACGTCACCGTGATAAAATGACGCATGGCAACGACATCCAGAAAGACAACAAGTGCATCGGGTAGCAAGGCAAGAGCGACAACGCCACGCAAGAGCAGGCAGGCACGAGAGCGCGTTCGGGTCACCGTCTATCTGGACGAGCCACTCGCCAACTGGGGCAAGCAACAAGAAGGGGGACTCTCCGAGCTTCTGCGCCGCCTTCTCATGGACGCACAGCAAGAACAGAACAGCTCCCACCAGCACTACCCCATCGAGATTATGACTCCCTACAAGCGTCTCATTGATAAAAAGCTGGCGCAGGGACTCACCGTAGATGAGGAGCAGGAGCTGGTCCAGGTGCGGGAGTGCATCAACGCCTTTGACCGCGCCTCTCCCGCGTGGCAGAGGGCACAAGAGACAGCGACAGCCATTGACCAGCAGCTTACCGACCTGCGCACCTTCATCCAGTCCCACCCCAAGAAATCTGGGGATCATCCCAAAAAGTCCGAAGCGGTGAGTGTCTAGGTGGTTTTTACTCGACGTGTTCTGACCCGTACCTACACAGACTACACCCGCTACCGCCCCTTCCTACGGCAGGATTTTCTCTACCGCTGCGCCTACTGCCTGCGCCATGAGTATTTTCTCGGAGGCGAGGCGGGCTGTGTGATTGACCACCACCGCCCACAAGGTGGCTCCTACGCTCGCCCTGACCTGATCTGTGTCTATGAGAACCTCTACTGGTGCTGCAATGAGTGCAACTCGATCAAGGGCGATACCTGGCCCAGCTCTGCGGAGTACACCGCCGCTCGCCGCTTTCTCGATCCCTGCCAAGCTGAGGACGATCACGATCTGCACTACCGCGTTGAACTAGGCGGCAGCCTTACATCCCTGACCACAGTGGGTTCCTACACGATAGAGAACCTGATTCTGTGGCGTGAGCAGCTTGTCTACCACCGTGCCAACATGATCCGCTGGCAGCAGCAGTACGAAGAGCTGTTGCGGCTTCGCGAGCAGTACGAGCTAACCGAGTCGGCGCATGAACAAACCCAGGCGCGGCTCTCTGAACTAGCCTCGTGGATTGAGCCGCCCGTCTTCAACCGCCCCCGACGATAAGCCCCAAGAACCTAACGATAGACCAAAAACCCTACCCAAAACGCCTCCGAGCAAGTGATGCTTGGAGGCGTTTTTTTGCTTCTGTTGTGAAGGTGAAGGCTACGTAATGCTCGTTGGAGTTTTCGTGCCCTCATCGTATTCTCGTCCAGCGCGGCGAGGCAACGGCCCCTCGATAAACCCAAGAGGCCCCACGCCGCGTGAATCTTTACAACCCACTTCTCTCCCCAATAGTGGGGAGACTTATCCCCACTATTGGGGAAACTTGAAAGGAAACAATTCCCTATGAACCTCGATGAGGTCTGCGAGCGCGTGAGCGCAGACGACGCGGGCAAGCATGATAATCTCGTGCCCATCCGCGAAGTCTCCATGCAGCACGGGCGCATTTACTGGCCCGGTGCGGACGACGATGGCTTCGGCTTTGCCCTCTCCCCCTGGGCGATGGGCCAAGCCTGC
>NZ_JAYUPA010000024.1:0-2470 GCF_043760365.1 Armatimonas sp. | reverse complement strand
GAACTCCCAGGAGGCGTTTGAAGTCCTCATCGTTGGTTTTGTCTACTTCTGAATCAAGCATGCAAAAAGATTACCCTACTTTTGCAAGAGGTATAATGCAAACCATGCGAAGGATCGGTATCGTGGCGTGTGTGGCGATTGTTGCCCCAGCTCAGGCACAGACCTACCAGGCATCGTTGAACTACGCGGTGGCGGCTGACCAGACCGCTGCCTCCCCAGCGGATGGGAAGGCGGTAGCGATGGAAGGCTGGCAGCAGCCTCTTGCCGCCTGGGCGGGCCTGGAAAACCCCGTGGCCGGGCAGGCATCCCGAAGCGACTCTGTCGTCTGGGTGACGCGGGGCAAGGCGTATCTCGGTATGGCAGTGACTAACCCCAGCCCCACGGAAAATGCGATGGTGGAGGTGAAACTCAAGCTCAAGCGCGGCGCGTGGCGGCTGGAGTTTGCGGCGGGCAGTGAGAATGAGAGCACCCGTGCCTGGAAAGCGGGCGGTGTGTTTCTTTCTCAGTCTGGAACCGTCTCCAAGACCATCTTTGTCCGTGCGGGGGAGACGCTTTTTGTCCGCGCCGTGGAGACTCTAGCGGAGGCTGATGCCGCGTGTCGAGCTGCGCAGCAGGCACTGCCGGGGAAGCTTGCCAGCACACGTGCAAAGATTGGGGAGGCTCAGGAGTTCTGTGGGCGTGCCAAGCCGGACCGCGTGATCGAGCGGGTGCACGAGGCGCTCTCGGACATTGAGGGTGTGGCTGGCCTTGCCCGGCTACGGACGGCGCTCTCCGAAGTCAGTGCTGCTGTCTTGAACCTTCGTGTGCAGGCCCGTGTGCAGGCAGTGGGCACAAAGCTGCTGCTAGTCAATGGCGAGAGCCGTGCCTTGGCAGGAGGACGCTTCTTTTTGGGGACGGCGGTAAAGCCGTTTGGGAAGACCGCGCCCATGGCCGTGGCCTCGGCGGATTTCCCTGGGAGCGGCTCGGGGCTCGTCCAGTACAAAGTTGGCGGCGGGACAGCAACCCTCTCCGCACGCGTAGGGCCTGGCACCGAACTGCCACTGATACTCTCACAGGCCACGGCGGCTCCCGTGAAGATTGCTGTTGCCACGCTGACAACTCCTAAACCCAGCGCCGCGCGCACGGGAAACCCGATTATTCCTATGACCAAAGTGATTTATCCTCCCTCCCGAACGGTAGACGTGACCGATACCTACCATGGCACGAGCGTGGCCGACCCCTACCGCTGGCTGGAAGATGCCAACAGTGACGAGACAGCCGCCTGGGTGAGCGCACAGAACGAGGCGACGGGCACGTTGTTAAAAGCTCTCCCCGCTCGCGAGGTGCTCCAGAAACGCCTGACTGAGCTGTGGGACTACGAGCGCTACGGTCTGCCTAGCCGCCATGGGAGTCGCTACTTCTTCAGCCGCAATGATGGCCTTCAGAACCAGGCGGTGCAGTATGTCGCGGACGATCTGGAGGCGCAGCCGCGCATCTTGATTGACCCCAACACGCTCTCCGACGATGGCACGGTGGCGCTGGGAGGGATGAGTATCTCCGAGGACGGTGGCCTGGTTGCCTACTCAATTGCACGCTCCGGCTCCGACTGGCAGGAGTGGCATGTCCGCGATGTGGCCACAGGAAAAGATCTCTCCGACAAGATCGAGTGGGGCAAGTTCAGTGGTGCCTCGTGGCGCAAGGACGGCTCAGGATTTTACTACAGTCGCTACGCCACCCCCGAAGTGGGCACCGCGCTCCAGGGGGCCAACTACAACCACAAACTCTACTACCACGCGCTGGGAACGCCCCAGAGAGCCGACACTCTGGTCTACGAGCGCCCGGACCACCCGGACTGGAACCTGGGCGGAAGCGTGACCGAGGACGGAAAGTGGCTCGTGATCTATGCCAGCAAAGGCACTGAGCGGCGCAACTCTCTGTTTCTCAAAGACCTAACTCGAGCGGATGCCCCCGTTCGCGACTTTTTGACCGCCGGGGATGCGTCTTATAGTGTGGTGGGCAACGATGGTCCGATGTTCTATGTGATGACGGACAAGGAGGCACCGCTCAAGAAGCTTATCGCCATAGACAGCCGCACCCCGAGCGCCGACGCGTGGCGTCCCCTACTCCCTGAGAGCCGCGACACCCTTCAGTCAGCAAGTATTTTTGGCGATAAGCTGATTGTCAGCTATCTTAAAGATGCGCGCTCACAGGTTCGGCTTCACAGCCTTGCCACGGGAGAGCTGCTGCGTGAGGTGGCTCTGCCAGGAATCGGAACCGCGAGCGGCTTTGATGGCAAGCGAGAAGACACGGAGACGTTTTTTGCTTTCTCCAGCTACACCAGCCCGACCACGCTCTATCACTACGATATTGCGGAGGGAGTGAGCACTGTTTTTCGGTCTCCCAAAGTTGCTTTTGACCCCCGTCAGTTTGAGACAAAGCAAGTTTTTGCCACCAGCAAAGATGGCACCAAAGTCCCGATGTTCCTCACCTA
>NZ_JAYUPA010000023.1:0-2471 GCF_043760365.1 Armatimonas sp. | reverse complement strand
AAAAGGCCACTGAGGCAGACCAGGTAGCAACGCTTCTTGATCTGCGCCGCGATGTCACCAGCGCCTATATCGAGTGCCTCCGTGCCGACGCTGAGCTAGCCCAAGCGAAGTCTTCCCTGGAAGCGACACAGCGCTTTGCAGAAGCGGCGAGTGCCCAGTTCACAGCAGGTGATGTTCCACGCAGTAATGTCGTGCGTAGCCAGATAGAAAACGCGCGATTTCGCCAGACACTAACGCAGGCCACGACAGATCGCGAGAACCGCTACAGCACCTTAAAAAGCTTGCTTGGGCTGCCTTCCAATGCACCTCTGGCGCTCGCGGGTGCTCTTACGGCAAAGACAATCTTGCCAAACCTGGAAACAGCGCACTCCCTCGCACTCTCTCGACGCCCGGATATTCTTGCGGCCCGTGCGCAGGTTCTTGCCAGCAATGCTGGGATCGCCGAGGCGAAGGGGCAGCGCCTCCCAAACGTCGTTCTTGAGGGACGACGATACAACCTGAACCCGGCGCAAGTCGGTTATGCCTCGCTACGTATCGGTATCAACCTCCCTCTCTTTGACAATGGCCGGATTCGCGCCGAGGTACGTGCTACGGAGGCAGCAAAACAAGAGATGCAGTTGCAGCTTAAAGAGTCGGAGCGCCTTGCACTACTGGAGGTGGAGATAGCGCTCCGAGAGTGCCAGCAAGCCCTTCAAATTGTCGCCTCGTTTGAGGGAGATGGTCGCCTGACGAAAACAAAGGAGCTACTGGAGATGGCACAGGTCGGTTACGAAAAAGGGGGAAGCGGGTATCTGGAGGTTATTGATGCTCAGCGCACCTTTGCTAGTGAGCAGATCGAGTATCTACGAGCTCTTGCCAGACTGCAACTTGCAAACGCTCAGCTGGAGCGCATCATCGGAGGGCCCTTGCCATGAATCAGAAAGCTCTTGTACTTCATAAAGTTCCTGCCCTGTGGATTAGCTTTTTCGCTTCCCTGGGGCTGCTGGCGGGATGCAGCAAAAAAGCAACAGAAGAAGAAGCGAAGGCGGAGACTCCCGCTGCTGTTGTGACAGTCACCAAGGCAGAGCGACAGGATATTGAGGAGACCGTTACCGCACAGGGAACCTTCCAGAGCGCCCAAGGCGCAGCGGCAAAGCTCGCGCCGCAGATGGCGGGGCGCTTGGTAAGTGTTCTTGTGAAAGAAGGAGACCAGGTGACTGCCGGTCAAATCCTTGCCACTCTGGACACACGAGCACTCACAGCGCAGACTCGCAGTGCGGAGGCGGGCTACCGCGCCTCGACTGCAACCGCTTCCCAGGCTCAGCTTGCGGCGCGGGCGGCAGCAAGCGATCAGGAAAGCAGTGTCCGCGTTGCCCAGCTCGCCATTGATGCGGCTAGAGTAGAGCAGGAGGGAGCGGTTCAGGCGGCCCAGACCACTCTCACCCTAGCAAAGACGGATCTAACCAAAACCTTGGCGGGGGCACGTCCTCAAGAGATCCTCCAGGCGCAGAGCGCTCTTCGGCAAGCCGAGGCGACGCGCACAAGAGCCGTAAAAGAGGTCGAGCGCCAGACGTTTCTGCTGGAAAAGGGAGTGTCTGCACGGCGTCAGGTCGAGGATGCACAAACAGCCTTGACCGTCGCAGAGACCACAGTGGAGAGTGCTCGCCAGACTCTGGAATTACTTCAAGCAGGAGCAAGGCAAGAAGACCGAGAAGCCGCCCAGCTTCGCGTCCGCCAAGCCGAGGAAGCGCTCAGCCAAGCCCGCAAGACAGGAGAGGCAAAGCTCGTGCAGGCGAAAGCGCTACTGCGCCAAGCGGAGAAGCAGACGCTTGCCGTCGCTGCGAAAGTGCAAGAAGCCAGAGCCGCGCAAAGCGGCGCGGGCAAGGCCGCAGCGGATGTGGAGACTTCTCGGACGCAATCAGACTACGCCACACTGAGGGCTCCTCTCTCGGGAGTCGTCGTTCGACGCTTGCTCAATCCGGGCGACATGGCTGACCCAGCCGCAACCATTTTGGAAATCGCGAACAGTCGCCAGCTCGATATCCTTGCCACCCTTCCTGCGGACGATGCGCTACGCGTGCGCCCCGGCCAGAAAGCCCATCTTTCGTCGGGGGAGATGGCGCGTGTGATAAGCATCGGATCGGTAGACCCGCAGACCAACCTCGTCACGCTCAGACTCCAAGCAGGTTCGAGCAAATCCGTCCGTGCCGGAGCCTTTATCCTGGTGAAAGTCGTGATTCGTGTCGCCTCACAAGCCATCGTGGTTCCTAAGGAATGCGTACTCAACCACGAGCGCAAGAGCGTTGTTTTTATCGTCAAGGGAGATGTCGCTAAAGAAACACCCATCACGACAGGGGTAGAAACCGATACGGCGGTGGAGATTCGCTCTGGGCTCGCGGCGGGCGCACGAGTCATCACCCTAGGGCAGTACGAACTCTCTGATGGGGCAAAGATCAAGGTGGAAGCGCCATGAACCTTGCTCGATTTGCGCT
>NZ_JAYUPA010000022.1:0-2474 GCF_043760365.1 Armatimonas sp. | reverse complement strand
CTGCTCCTCACCGACAGTGCCGAGCCAAGCTGGCAGGAACCACTCTACCGAAAGTGGACAGGCCAGAACCAGGTTCGGGTGAACGCCATCTCCGCGCTGCTCAAGCTGGGCTGGCACTCCGACGAAGCAATTGCACTGGTGATCGCCTCGCTCAATGACCCCTGTGGCTACGTCGGCGGCTTTGGGATCGAGATTTTAGAGCGCTCCGGCAAGCCCGAGGCGCTCAAAGCGGCCATGCGCTACTTAAAAACACACCGCTGGGATAGCTCGCTCAACAGGGGCATACGCACCTACTAATCTGCCAGAGCGAGAGCCACGGCTTCTTGCTCAGACAACACTGTGCCCAATGCAAAACCCTCGGTAAAAGTGTTTTCGCCAAGAGTGTGACGTGCTTTTGCGTACTCCGCGTTTAGCTGCTCACGAAAGGCAGGTCCGAGCGTGATCGCCGCATTTCGCCGAACCATTTCTGCCGCCCCATGAAGCGAGGCTACCGCCTCCGTTCTGCCCAGGGCAAGCAGAGTACCCGCAATATTGTTGAGGGACGTGGCGATGTTTCCACTCAGGCCAAGCTGCTGTTTGCGCATGAGGCTCCGGCGAGCGAGCGCTAGGCTTTCCGCAGACTCGCCAAGCTCCTGTAACACCGCTGCCTGGTTTCCGAGTACTAGGGCCTCGATATGTAGATCTCCCATCGCCGCCGCTTCCTGGCTCGCTTGCCGAAAGCTAGAAAGGGCTCCCTTAAGATCTCCACTCGCAACAGCCACATTAGCCAAGCCGATTCGCGTGCGGAGGGTCTCCACACGTAGCCCCAGTGTCTCTCGAAGTACAAGTGCCTGCGCGTAGCTCTGGCGTGCCTTGTCAAGCTCTCCGGCCTGATGGAGCGCATTCCCCTGATTATTAAGTGCCTGCGCCATCAGGGCAAGGTCGCCCGCACTCTGCGCCTTCACTGCTACGTCGGCTAGAATCTCCGTCGCGGCAGCGGTCTCGCCCTGGTAGAGAAGTGCAGTTCCCTCTAAAAAACGGGCTTGTGCCAAAAGAATCGGTGTGCTGGACTCCGGATCAATGCGTGCGAGCCAAGCGTGCATCATCGCCGCATTATCCTGATTAAAGAGAGCAAGCTGAGCGAGGCTTAGTAGAGCGCGGGTTCTTAGAGTTTCCTCACCTTTTTCGACCACTTCACGAAGCCCACGCTCTGCATCGGCATTTTTGTTGAGGTTATAGGCAAGGGTCGCGGCGGCAAACCTCAGTAGTAAGTAGTCCGGCTCCTCGCTACCGATCATTTCTCCGGCAATCTGGCACGCAAGCTCGCCTTCGATAAAACGTCCCTGGTGCAGCCATAAAGGCATAAGGGCAAGCACAAATCGAACTTTGTCCGTTGGTGCGGCCCCTTCCTGTGCCTTACGAAGGTTGGCCTCATCAGGGATCAAGTGGGCGAGTGCCGCTGCCCAAATCTCTCCCCGTGGCCGATCAAGCTTCGCCTCTTTCGCGCGTTGTAGAAAATGCGCTGTATGCAATGCACTGAGTCGGTTTTGCGCGACCTGGGAGAGCGCACACCAACTAAACTCCCGAAGGCTCTCGTGAAGAAAGAAACGCAGTGAGGTTCCCCTCAGCTCCGCCGAGACCAGTGCCCGATCTCTGAGGCTAGCCAGCGCATAGTTGCTTGCTCCACAGACTACCTGCGCTGCAAGTGCATCCCAGCCCTCCTGAAAGACGGCAAGTCGGTAGAAAGTCTCACGCAGCTCGGGCTCCAGAAGCTCCGTACTCCACGAAATCGCTGCGATAATAGAGGCATGACGCGTGTCTTTCTGGGCGTCTTTTGGCAAGCTCAGGCGGCTCTGGGCAAGCTGTTGAACCATCTCCATTGGAGTGAGAGTCCCTGCCCACGCTGCTGCCAGTTCAATAGCGAGGGGAAAGCCTTCGACAGAGCTGACGAGCGCGCGCACCGAGGGTTCATTGCTTGGCGTCAGCTTGAAATCAGGCGAGACACTTCGTGAACGATCCACAAAAAGCGCCACGGAATCGTCTTCGGGCAGTGCCCCCACGGCGAAGATCTCCTCACCTGGAATTGCTAGCCGCTGCCGAGAGGTGGTAAGGATTGTCAGCTCAGGTGCAGATGTCAGCAGGCTCTCCACGAGCGCAGCCCCCTCGGGCAGAAACTGCTCCAGGTTGTCGAGTATAAGTAATGTCGGTGTGTGCGCACTCAGGTAGTTCCGCACGCGCTCAGACGGCATCCCCCCATGGAGTCCAAGTTTCCCCGCGAGCATCTCCCAGGCTTGGGGCACCGTCGTCACCCCTGCCAAGGGAACAAAGTGAAGGGTTGAAAAGAATTGGTGTGCCGCCAGCCGCCGTGCGGCTTCAATCGCGAGGCGTGTCTTTCCGATGCCGCCGGGTCCAAAGAGTGTGAAGAGCCGCGCCCCTTCCGAGTCGCTCTTGCCGCCCGAGAGCCGCTGCACCAGAGCCGCAAGCTCGTCGCGACG
>NZ_JAYUPA010000021.1:0-2475 GCF_043760365.1 Armatimonas sp. | reverse complement strand
GGCTCACGCAGCTTGAGGGCGAGGGTATTTTCTTCTGCACGGGTGCCACGGTCGGGGAGAACGTGACAGTGACGGAGCTGCGCCGCGACTTTGAGGCGGTCTTACTCTGCACCGGAGCGCTGGAGCCGCGTCTTCTGGAGCTACACGGCGTCGAGCTAGCGGGAGTGCACTACGCAATGGACTATCTGGTGCCGCAGAACAAGCGCAATGCGGGCGACAGCATTCCTACAATTGATGCCAAAGGTAAGCACGTCGTGATCATCGGTGGCGGCGACACGGGCGCGGACTGCTACGGAACGGCGCTACGTCAGAGCGCGGCCTCGGTGACCCAGTTCCAGATCCACCCGGAGCCGCCCGTGGAGATGCCTGAGCTAAACCCCTGGTGGCCGCAGCCCGCGCATATTTTAAAGTCCGGCCCCGCGCACGAAGAGGGTGGCGAGCGCGAGTGGGGCATTCACACGACCCACTTCGAGGGAGATGGCAACGGCAATGTGAAATCCCTTCACGCGGTGAAAGTGAAGCGTATTGAGCGCGCTGAGGGTGGACGCCGCGTGGTAGCCATTCCGGGCTCCGAGACGGTCTTCCCTGCCGATTTAGTGCTGATCGCCATTGGCTACAACGGCCCGGAGCGAGCGCTCCTGACGCAGTTTGGGCTGGAGCTCGACCAGCGCGGCAACGTAAAAACCGACGAGAACTACATGTCGGTGAATGTCCCTGCCATCTTTGCCGCAGGCGACTCGCGCCGGGGCCAGAGCCTGATTGTCTGGGCTATCGCCGAGGGCCGAGAAGCGGCGCACGGTGTAGATCAGTATCTCATGGGCATCTCCAAGCTGCCTCGTACCAGCGTGAAGTAGGTCTACAGACGGATAAGCGGGGCGTAAAATCCACCCTGCGCCCGATGCGGGAACCTTGGGATAGCATCTACAATACAAGCACCATGAGGACAGCGAGTTTTGAGAATGCGGTTCTGCCCCACCGCGAGAATTTGATGCGCTTTGCACTGCATCTCACCCACGATTCGGCGGATGCCCAGGATCTGGTGCAGGACACGCTCCTGCGGGCCTACACCCGCTTCTACCAGCTTCGAACCCAGGATGCGACTCTGGCGTGGCTGCGCTGCATCTTGCGAAGCATCTTCCTCCACAAAATCCAGCGCAAGCGCCGCGACCGTGAGGGCACCAGTGAGATCGCGGAGTGGGAGTCTACCCGTGAGTTTGTCGGGCCAGAGAAGCGCGCCATTGATGGCGTAGAGGCGAGCGCCGTTCTTCAAGTGGTGCAGACCCTGCCGCCGGGCTACCGCGACGTTCTTCTGCTCACTATCGCCGAGCTGAGCTACAATGAGATCGTGGAGCGTACCGGTCTGCCCATGGCCACTGTCAAGGCCCGTATCCATCGTGCCCGCAAGATGGTTCAGAAGCAGCTTGTGCTCGCATAGGCAAGAACTTCCGGAACTTTTAAGTGGCATTGACAGGTACTAAAAATCGTGATAATCTGTACAGATGCAGGGCACCTTCAAGGTACCCTGCTTTTTGTTGCCCGAAGATAAGTTAGGGAGAAACTATGGCAAGCACCACCGCACCGCAGCAACCGGCCCCCAAAAAGAAGCCTTCTCGGCAAGGATTTGAGGAGTATGTGAAGGGAGTTCGGCATGAGCTGAAATCGCCTCAGACCCACTGGCCGACTCGTCCCGAGCTGATCAAGATGACACAGATTGTGTTGTTGCTCATCGGGGTAGTGGCTATTTACTGCGGGGGAATTGATTTTGCCTTGTCGCAGTTCGCCGAGCGGCTTCTAACCCGCAAGTAGGCAGTGTTTTTTTCGTTAGGAAAC
Source organism: Armatimonas sp. (assembly GCF_043760365.1). Taxonomy (GTDB): domain Bacteria; phylum Armatimonadota; class Armatimonadia; order Armatimonadales; family Armatimonadaceae; genus Armatimonas. Next base: position 645 of record NZ_JAYUPA010000021.1, on the reverse strand, counting down.
GTTTTAAAAGGACAGCACGATGCAGCGACACTGGTACGCAATTCATACCTATTCAGGCCATGAGATGAAGGTCAAAGTGACCATCGAGAAGCGCGCGGAGACAATGGGGCTCCGGCAGAAGCTTTTCCGCATCCTCGTCCCCACGGATACCGAGACGCGAAACCGTGGCGGGAAGAAGACCGAGTATAAGCGTAAAGTCTTCCCGGGTTACGTTCTCATTGACATGATCCTCGATGACGACACCTGGTATCTGATCAAGAGCACCACGGGAGTCACGGGATTTGTCTCCTCGGGCAACAAGCCCGTTCCGCTTCAGGACAAAGAGGTGCGCGATATCCTCGATGCCCTCGATCCCAACAACGCGGCCTCGCGGCCCAAGAAGATCTGGGAGAAGAACCAGGTGATTCGGATCAACTCCGGACCCTTTGCGGACTTCACCGGCAAGATTGATGAGGTCAACGACCAAAAAGAGAAGGCCAAGGTCATGATCTCTTTGTTTGGTCGCGACACACCGGTCGAGTTGGACTTCAACCAGATCGAAAAGATTTAACGGGAAACCGTTAAAGTAGGAGGCGGGCCTCACTAAAAACCCCGCCGTTAATACTACGGAGAAAAGAAAATGGCAAAAAAAGTAGTGGGCGTCGT
>NZ_JAYUPA010000020.1:0-6945 GCF_043760365.1 Armatimonas sp. | reverse complement strand
GTAGTTCACCGCCACATGCGCCCCCTCGCGCGCCAGCACCCGACAGATCGCCGCCCCGATCCCACGCCCGCCACCCGTGACGAGCACGACTTTTCCTGAAAGAAGCATAAACACCACCCTCCCCTGAGAAGTTCGTCAGAGGGGAGCTACTCTCCTGCGCTGAGCCGCGCCTGGCGCTCGTCGGCGCGGTGGCTGGCACGCTCGCGCTTGCTGTAGCGGCTCGGCTGATCCGTGTGCGCTCCTGTGCCGCTTCGGTAGAGTGCGGCGGTGAAGAGCGGCGAGGGCAGGCGCTTCAGGGCTTCAAGCTGCTGGCTGGTTGTTTTTTGTTTGGGGGCTGGTGTGCGTTTCATAATGATCTCTTTTCTCTTCCTCTCTATCGAAATTAGACGGCAAAATGCTCAAAAAGTCGCAACCTCTGCGGCCTCGGGCCGCTTGGTGCGTAGCGTCGCAAAGCCGGAGCCTTTCAGGCCCCAGCAAGACGCGCAACGTCATTCGTGGAAAAAAAAGCTCTTCAGGAAAAATAAACCGTAAATTTACGGTAAATTTACGATAATTACATCGGAATTTACGATCAATTTACGATCAATTTACACTAGCTACCTTACTATGACTATGGGGTAACGCGTGGGTAAAATGCCCCGCCGCAACCTCGGATTTCAACGTCAGAAAGATAGCAACCTATGAAACTGTTTCTCGCTCTCACGCTCCTCGCCGGGGTCGCCCTCGCCGCAACAAACGCCCACGCGCAAGACCTCTATGTTGGGAATAATGGCAATAACTCGATCAGCCAGATCACACCGGGGGGGGTGATTAGTCAATTCGTTCCTGGTGGTGGTGCGTCTGGTCCTTTTGACCCAAGGGGCTTAGTTTTTGATCCGAGTGGTAATCTTTACGTCTCAAATACTTCCAATGCTTCTGTCTCGAAGATTACGCCCGGCGGTGTTATTACGAAGATTATCCCGTTCAATGATAACGGGTTAAATGGGCCCTGGGGTATCGCGTTTGACACGAGTGGTGACCTCTACGTTGCTAGTCATGCTGCTGGTAATGGGATTTCCAAATACACTTCGTCAGGTACCTTTATTAGCATCTTCGCCACCGGGGTAGGTAGCCCAACTGGGATCGCTTTTGACACGACAGGTAATCTTTTCACAGCAGATTTTAGCACGGGGGCAATCTACCGAATTACGCCCGGAGGAGTTCGTACGACGTTTGTTGCCGGTGGCGGCGCAATGGAAAATCCTCGGAGCTTGGCCTTTGATGCGAGTGGTAACCTCTACGCATCGAGTAATGGTGATCGGATCAGCAAGATCACGCCAGGAGGTGTTGTTAGCACCTTTGTTAGTGGCATCCCGCAGCAACCGGAGGGCTTGGCCTTTGATGCAAGTGGTAGCCTCTATGTCGGTAGTGGTGGCGGTTCAAGCGTCCGCAAGATCCTTTTCAGCTCACCAGGGGTTTTTGATAGCATCAGCATCTTCGCTACCGGCGCTCCGGGTGGGATGGATCGTCCGACAGGGTTGGCTTTCAAGCCCGTTGTTGCCTCCGTTGCCCCGGAGCCGGGGACATTGGGGCTGCTTGCTCTGGGGGGGACGCTGGTGATTATCCGTCGCCGTGGACGTAAGCAGGAGGCGTAAGCTGCCCATTGCCTTCGATCTGCACGGCACTCTCTTCCCTGAATGTGGGTAAATGCTTGCCCCACTCGCCACACGATAACCGCCTCAGTTACCAGAAACGCGAACCTCTGGCTGCGGGTGGCTCTCGTGCCGCGAAACGATAACAAAACGCCCCGTTTCATCGGGGCGACGAAGAAAGAAATAAACATGAAAACAACTCGTACAACGTCTCTCACCGCACTCGCCGCAATGGCGCTTCTTGGCATCGCTGCGCTTCCCCAGGTGGCGCAGGCACAATCCTTAACTACTCTGTTTGCTGCTACCAATTCTAATAGTGCGGGGGGAGGGACTTACTTTGACTTGAATGTGGTCGCAGGTATCAAGATCACTAGTCTGGCAATTAATGTGAATTCTACAACCCCTCTTAATACCTTGGTAAATCTTGGGATATACACTCGCTCAGGAACTGTACTCGGCTTTGAAAATACGAATGTGGGCTGGACATTGGTGGCGACTGGATCTGGTAATTCTGCGGCACAAAATTCTCCGACTTTTATCGATGTTACCGATTTCCTATTAGGGCCTGGGGTCACGGGAGTCGCTATTCAAAACGTGAATTATAGTGCTGTGTATACTGCCGGTAATGGTTCGAATGAGTTTTACTCCAATGCCGATCTCTCTCTGACGGGAATCTCCGCTAATAGCTTTTTCTTGATCCCCGGTACCATTGTCAGGCCGCGTGTCTGGAATGGGACGATTAACTATGTGGTCACTGCTCCGGAGCCTGGCACGCTGGCGTTTCTTGCTCTCGGGGGACCACTGGTGCTGGTGCGGCGGCGTGGACAGCGAAAAGAGGCGTAAGGTTTCTATTGCCTGATGGAATCCGAAACGCACCCGACAACCTCTGAGGTGACTCTGACGCTGACACGGCAGGAAGCGGATGCTCTCCTGGCACTGTTGCTGCGTGCCCCGGAGACGGTGGAGCTTTCGGCGGAACGGATCGAGAAGCTGCTCTTTCGGATTCTTAAAACGCTGCCGCTGGGGCAAAACTAAAACGAGCGAGGAGAAATCCTCGCTCGTTTTGGGGTTGATAGGGAGGTCAGTCTTCGAGGGCTTCGTCGCTGAACTCTAGGTTGTGGTAGACATTCTGCACATCGTCGTTGTCTTCGAGTGCATCTAAAAGCTTGAGGACTTTCTTCTGCTCCACCACTTCCAGATTCGCCATGGTGGTCGGGATCTGCTGGATGTCCGCCGCCGACGTGGCGATCTTGGCCGCATCCAGGGCATCGCGCACCGTGGCGAAGTCCGTGAACTCCGTGGTGACCTCAAAGCCGCCGTCTTCGGTGGGCTGGACATCTTCCGCGCCCGCCTCGATGGCCACTTCCATGAGTGTCTCCTCGGTGGTGACACCCGGCTCCACGATCATCACGCCCTTGCGCTCGAACATGTAGGCCACGCTGCCGGACTCCCCGATACGCCCGCCATTTTTTGCAAAGGCGCTACGTAGCTCCGGAAACGTTCGATTGATGTTGTCGGTGAGGCACTCCACAATGATCGCAACCCCGCCGGGGCCGTAGCCCTCGAACGTCCGCTCGTCTAAATTGCCGCCGTCCAGCTCGCCGGTTCCTCGCTGTATGGCGCGCTTGATCGTGTCGGCGGGCACGGAGCTCTGCTTGGCCGTTTGAATGGCCATCCGCAGCCGGATATTGGTATCCGGGTTGCCGCCGCCCTTGGCCGCCATGATGATCTCTTTTGCCAGCTTGGTGAAGAGCTTGCCGCGCACCGCGTCTTGCTTGCCCTTACGCAACCGAATATTATGCCACTTGCTATGGCCAGACATAGTTCTTAAAATCCTCCGTTGGATTTTACCGCATCACTGCTGAGCTGTGGCGCTGGCCTTGCGGCCAACAGCTCCCGCGCTCGCCACTCCAGTATGCCCAGCGCTCCTACATACACACCCTCACCGATCAGGTGCACAAGCCCAAAGACACTAGCTACCCGCAGATACACAGCTACCATGATAAAACAGCCGACTGCCCAGAACAGATTGGCGAGGGCCAGTGCGCCGATCCGCGACACCGTCCGTTGACGTGGTGCCACCGCGAGCCAAAGCGAGAAGCAGGCGTACGCTAAATTGCAACACCCCATCACCAGTAAGAGATTGCTGGGGAGGGCATAGAGTCTGGCCAGCCAGCCTTGGGTGAGCAAGACGGCTACTCCCACGAGCAAGCCACCCGTGCAATCAATCCAGAGGAGGTTCGACCTACGACTCACGGCAGTCCGTGCCCTTCAGTTCTAGTTGAGCGAGGGGGGAGGCCTCACTGGCAGCGCTCAGAGTGTGCGCTCCATGAAGCGCCAACGACTGTGGAACTCAGATGGCACTTCCACTCCTTCATATGCGGAGCAGTCCGAAAACCCATTGGTCTCGTAGAGACGATGAGCGGACTTCATAAAGAGGGCTGTATCAAGGCAAACGCTCTTGTAGCCGAACGCTCTAGCATCCGCAAGAAGGCGACTCAGGGTGAGTTCCCCCAGCTTCATTCCGCGAAACTCTGGCCGGAAGTAGAGGCGCTTGATCTCTGCAACACCAGTGCGAAGGAACCGAAGCCCGCCCATGCCCGCCAGCTTGTTATCAACCTTGACGAGGTAGAAGATGCCTTTGGGAGGTGGATCGCCGCAGATTTTGTCGATCACACTTGGGACATACTCGCTCGCAGGCATTCCAACCACCTCGTCCACAGGTACGGAGAAAAGCTCTTCAATTCCAGCGAACACCCACGACAAGTACTCGATATTGAGCTCGATGAGTTTGTCTCTATGAGATGTGATGTTGGCAGCGATGAATTCGTGATTTGGCATTCTTGACTTCGTTATCCTGGGCAGTCGTGCGGGTTGCTTGTGAGGTCTAACTCGTGTTTCTGCCACACGCGATCAGGAGCTTGGCGTGTTAGCGAAACGGACATGATCTTCCGTGACGACCACGAAATTACCCGGCAGTCGCTCCGCATGATTGTCCAGTAGGACTTGATGGCGGCGGCGCTCTCGGTAGACCATCTCACCGAAATCTTTGTCGTTGGTAATCAATATCCAGCCCTCGGAGAACGCTTTCAGAAGGAGATTAACGCCGGTACATTTTTTGTTATGTTGCATTTGGTTAGTGGACAGCCAGTAGGCGGTATTTCTTCATCGGAAATGAGTGCTTAACCCACTTTACCTTGTAACCCTTAGTTCCCCATTCCTTTAGCACATTATCGAGGGCACCCGTGACTACCGCGACGAATTCTTGAACAGTGCCGTGGGTCTCTAACACTGTATCAAACTGATCCACGGGGTATAGTCCACGACTCGCCCAGTCATCGAACCATCGTACTTGAATCCTCAGGTCATCTCCAACTCGTTCAAGAACCAGATGGTGTTCGCCCGGTTCATCCATAAACACAACTGTTGCGACCGTATCGCCGTCGCGAAGGCTCACCGCCGTCTGCGCTAGCTCTCCCAACGAATCATTCAGGTACGATGCTGTCATGGCTATTTTGTATGTAGCATCACCCAGAGTTGCCGTCGCCCAACCAGTTCCGTCGAGGATGTAAGCGAAACGCAACATGTCGTTAACGACCCAATCTCAGCGCCCCATCGCACGGGACGTGGAGATTGCAAACCGCATGATTAGACCAAAAACTTAAAAACTCCACAATAATGTCTCTACTTGCTCTACGCCCTCAGCGGAGACTCGGTAGCTAAAACCACCACCAGCCATCGAACCCCATACCGATGCTCCCCTGCCCAAGCCCGACGCATTTGGCAGGATGAACGTGAAATAGGCACACTCATAGCGGCGACCTGGGTGATCTGGCTTTGGAATCTGGAAGTCATTCGGCACTTCCTCTATGACATCAGGTGTGATACGCCAAATTTTTACTATATCACCAAATCCAGACAGAGAAATTCCATCGTTTTTTTCCAAACATTGTTTAATATAGCCAAATTCAAGTTTTAGTCCGCATAATTTCTTCTGAAATGATTTTAGTATTGATTCCAATATTTCAGAATTGGTTCTTGTATTTATTTGATCTAACATAATGTGTCTTTCTTATCGTCTTAATTTCCTTGAGGACGGTCTGCGCCCCGCGACTCTTGGCCTGCCTTCACAACATCGTCGAAGTCTGGCGAACCCGCATAGATTCCGACAAACCAGCGCCACCCGCGCTTCTTCGTTTCGGGCTGTTGCGCGAGCTGCTCCAAAGTCTCGATTGCCATTTGTTAAATTATAGCACGATGTCTCCCAAGGCGATCTGTCTCAGGATACCGAAGACTTTCTCTGGGCTTTGGATACTGTACTCCACGCAGTCTACCTGGGCCTGCTGCCCTTCTAGCCTTAGGAAGCGCCACTGGATTCCGGTGGTGACGGCACCAAAAACGGGGGCGGGGGGAAGCTCGCTGTTTGCATTGAACTTCAGCGCTGCTACCATTTCCGCCAAGCACTGCGGGATGCCCGAGACGATGTTCTCGTTCTTGGCCTCAACCAGCACGCAGACGGGCGCGGTCAGCACAAGCTGCTCGGGGTTCTCGGAGAGGACAAAGTCGCAGCGCCCTCTCAATCCGTTGGCATCGTCCACGTTGAACTCCACCCCGGAGAAGAGGCTGACCCGATCCCAGTAGAGGAGCTTGAACTCGGTCAAGAACGGGGCGATAATCAGCTCGGAGCGGGCCTTTTCCGTGTTGAGGTTGAGCGCCAGCGGCAGGTAGCGGCGCAGGATGTCGGCCAGAGTCGCCGGAAGCTCCTGGCTGGGTACTTCGGAAAACAAGTTCGTCTGCTCATCCACAGTGAGCAGGAATCGTTTTTTCAGCTCCGGGAGCGTGAAGTCACTGTAAGCCATACCTGGATTGTATCACCGTCCGATTCCCTGCCCGCTTATGCCTTTCGGGAGACAAGATAGATATGAAGTGCGGAGATGTCGGCGGGGTTGATGCCGGGGATTCTTGCCGCTTGCCCGAGCGTAGCGGGGCGGAGGCGGCTCCATTTTTCGAGGGCTTCGTTGGCGATGGACGGGACGAGCTTGTAGTCCAGATCGGCGGGGAGGGCGAGGTGGTCGGCGCGGCGGGCGACGTCTATCTGCATCTCCTCGCGGCGGATGTAGGCATCGTAGCGCGCCGTGATGAAGCACTGCTCTAGGCCATCGGCGTAGTGCGTGGGATCAAGCCCCGCGAGATTTGCAACGGAGGCGATGCTGACTTCGGGACGACGGAGCAGGTCTAAGTAGGAGAGGCGCGTGGTGATGGGCGCAAAGCCGAGCGCCTCTAAGCGTGCACTGTCCAGCCCGCCGACGGTGTT
>NZ_JAYUPA010000019.1:0-6946 GCF_043760365.1 Armatimonas sp. | reverse complement strand
TTGCCTCGGACATGCCGCTGGGCCTTGTTGTGGGAGACAGCTACCAGGGTAAGAGCACGATTGAGGCAGTCGCCAATGGCGACGGCCCAGCACGGGGCCGTGAGCTTGAGCTTGCGGAGCTGCTGACATACTTGAAGAAAAATAGAGTGCGCAATACGATCTGGCTTACGGCGGATATCCACTACTGCGCGGCGCACTACTACGATCCCAATAAGGCCCAGTTCCAGGATTTCCTTCCGTTTCATGAGTTCGTCGCCGGGCCGATCCATGCGGGCAGCTTTGGCCCCAACAAGCTCGATAATACTTTTGGTCCGCAGGTACTCTACCAAAAAGCAGGCAGTGGTGGCCCCGCAGCGGGGCACCAGTTCTTCGGCGAGGTCAAGATTACCGCCGCAACCGGTGAGCTCAGTGTCACGCTAAAAGATATCGCTCAGCGCCCGCTCCACACAACACGCCTTGCGCCGGGATGAGTAGGTTTCGCGCCTACTGATAGATACCGCAGAGGCCTGTGATAATTTTTGATAGGTGCTTTCCGCCTTTTTGATCGTCCCAGGAGTGCCTGTGTGAAGGGAAATCCTTCGGGAGGTATGAAAAGGATGAGCCAGGTTTTGACAGTTACAAAATCTCCTGCCACAGATGCCCGAGCACGCCGTGGTGATCGCCCCGATCCGGCGTGGGTGCGCGGCAGGTGCCCGGAGTGCGGGGATGAGCTTGTTTCGCACCTGTACTACAAGCGCAACGAGGGCTATGTGATCCAGTGGGAGTGCTGGGCAAGCCAGGGAGATACCCCTTCCTGCGGCTATAAAAAAACACTCTAGCCCCTAATTTAAATGACTAATAGGCAAGATGAAGTGAGGTTTGACCATGATCGTTAGCAACAATATCAACATGACTACGGCGGGTGTCCTGACACGCGTCCAAGTTTTTAAGCATGTCACTCGGGATCGCGTGCTCGATATCAGCGAGATGCTCTCGCTTGAGCCCAAGCGCAGCAAGATCGCGTTTACTTTAGTGGAGTTCGATGAGAGCCACAAAACCACGGTTCGAGTGAAGCACTACGCCGATGCATCGGACTTTAAGCTGGTGTGCTGGGACATTCTCTACGGCAATTTTGAGGAGTGGACAGACTACAAAGGCACTGTCTACGACGATGGAATCCAGGCACGAACTTTAGCGCTACGCAAAGACACCAAGTACCGTCAGCCTTTTGTTCTTAAGATAGACAATGGCCATGGCGAGGTACTCACGGGGGGCGGCGTTAAAATGGTCGAGGTGCGAGACTCGCTAACGCTTTTGCTCCCCGAATTTGAGGCGCGTAAGCTCGCTCAGACCGTTCTCGATTATATCCGCGACTGGGAGACCATTAACTTCCGTCGCCGACAAGAGGCCATGACAGTGGTGTTACCGGTGCTTGACGCGGCCCAACCTGCACTGCCCAGCTTGGAGAGTGAGTCAGAGCTTCCCGCACTTGAAGAAGCAACTCCTGCACGAGGCCGACGCCGCGCCGTGAAGGCAACCTAAAGATCTAAGGCAGGGCATACCGAAACTATAGGTATGGCCCTGCCACCCGTTGTTTCCGAAAATATCGAGCGTTTTTATGGAGCGGATAGTATCTACCGCCCCTACGCCTTCGCGGCAACGTTCTTTTTTTTCCTTTTCCTAAAACGCGACAGCCGCCGGGCCGGTGTGATTGGCTTTCTGTGCACGATTGTAGCCTTCTACGTTGTTGGCTTTGTCGGAGATGCCTTTATCCAGTTTGCCCCACCCATTCCGCAACCTGCAAAAGCGCGGCGCTAGCGCACTAGTCCCAGCCCTGTCACCCGTTCTGGGGGCAAGTAGCCTCGTAGGAGTAACGATCCTCCCTCGACATCCGCCCGCTCCACACGAATCGGTGCCTTCAGTGCGGAGAAATCCGCCACGGGATTGATGCGATCCACCACAAAATCCAAGATTGGCTTGGGAATAGGGACGATCAACAGGCGTGCTTTATCCGGCTCGAAGTCTAGGACAGCGCCGCCGCCACGTGCCAATAAGCTACCCTCAACCTGTACAGGCACGGTAGGGTAGCCGAAAATCTCCGGCGTGATACGGACGCTCACTCGTGAGCCGCGTAGCGCTATCTTCAGATCTGCCAGCTTGGGACGACGGGCTCGAACTAGGCGATCCAGCTCTTTCTCCTCGATCCGGGCAAGAAAGTACGCCTTCCCCACACTCTTAAGACTCTGGCTCCCTTTATCTACTTCGATCTCCGCGGCTTCGATGCGTAGTTCCGCCACGGTACACTCCGGCAAGAGGTGAACCTCGCGCCCAACAATGGAAACGGTACGGACACGCCCCCGCATCAGGGCACCAAGGCTCGCTGCTTTTACGCGGGCGCTATAGCTTTGCGCCGCTCCAAGATACTGCGGCAGTAGCTCCTCAACCGCTCGCTCGGCTTTTTTCTCGCCAGGTCGCGCGCAGGAACTTAGAAGTACCAGTACGAAACAAAGTGTGGCACGCTTCATTCGACCTCGGATGGAGGCGGTGCCAGTATTCGTGGGAGGGCGAGCGTGATCACAAGAGCGAGAACGGTCAGCCCTGCCGAAAAATAGTAAGGCATTGTCGGGCCATAGGTTTTAAAGAGCCAGCCCGCCGTGAGCGGCCCGACGGTTCTTGCGAGAGCATCAAAGGACTGTTGTACGGATAGGTTCAGCCCCTGCCCGAGGTTCGACTTGCGCGAGATCAGTGCCGAGATCGCCGGCCCCATCATCGAGCGCCCCGCAGAAAGAGGTATTGCGGGCAGGAACACCAGCCAGCCCCACTCTCGGGGCAATGTCAGGCCGATGTAACCCAGCACCAGAACCGCCATACCGATTCGGGCCACTGTCCCCTCGCCCAGCTTGCTCACCAGGCGGCCAATGAGTCCTCCCTGAACAACCACCCCAATAACCCCGACAAACGCCATGATATAGCCAAAGCGCTCCGGCAAATTTTGGTCATTGGCGATCCCACGTGCCAGCAGAAAGAATCCGAAGGCTTGCTCAATGGCGGCAAATCCAAAAATCGAAATAAACGAGAGCAGATAGAGCCCTACAGTGGGACCACTTAAAACCTTGCGAAGCTGCTCCCCTAGCCCCGGGCGACCCGGCGCATTGAGGCGTGCACGCTCCTCCGCCGTCAGCGACTCAGGGAGCATCCGGTATGAAAAGGCGAAATTTAGTAGCGCCATTCCCGCTGCCACAAAAGCGGGCAAGGAAAGGCTTACCTTCCCCAAAATCCCCCCGATTGCGGGCCCCATCATGAACCCAAGCCCGAAGCAGGCCCCAAGTAGACCGAGCCCCTTCGCCCGGTTCTGAGGAGTCGTCACATCGGCGACATAGGCAAACGCCACGCCAATGGATGCCGACGAGAGCACCCCAGCCAGCAGACGAGCCGCGAAGAGCATCGCCAGACTCCCGTTCGCTAGCCCAAAGAAGATGTAGGCGACTCCCACCCCCAGCAAAGAGAGCAGGATCACGGGCCGCCTACCCGCCCGATCCGAGTAGCGGCCCCAGAAAGGCGCACAGATAAACTGGGCTAGGGAGTAAGAGGCCGCCAGAAGCCCTCCCGTAAAAGCCGCATTGCCATCGTTGTGGCCAACGGCTTGCTTGATATACAGAGGCAGGTTGGGCAAGATAATCCCAAACCCGAGAAGGTCAATAAAAACCGTCACTGCCAATAACAAGATAGGACGGAACACCGCCTTAAACCCATCGTCAGAGACTGTGGCATCGTGAGAGCGCTTTCGCATACTCACTGTTGTATCATGCTCCTCCTAACACAATAATGTGAGCCGACAAATTTTAGTTGGTGGAGGTATACTTTTGTCAATGTATGAACTAAGAATAGATAAAAAAATCTCAAGGCGGGCCGCGCTCCAGGGGATCCTTTTCGGAGCAGTCACATTTTCCGCCATTGCTTTCTTCGTTCAGCCACTTATTGTTCCCATCGAGATAACCGGAAAAGCCACTGTCTTTCGCGGCCCCAAAAAAGGCGAACAGAAATCCTTTGGTCTCGACCGCGGGACAACCAGTGTGCTTTTTGGGCTACTTGGTGGCATACTTGGCTTTAGCCTAAGTAAAGGATTTGCTAGTGATATCCAGCGCCGCAAGGCCCTGAAGGATCTTATTGAACAAGGGAAAAAACATTCATGAAAAAACCGGGTTTTCCTCTTTGGATTGTCGCAGTTCTGCTAATGTTAGTCGGAGGCTTGGTTTTTATCAATACTTTCAACAGCAAGAATGTCCAAACATTTGGCGATCATGATCATGACCACGATGGTAAAGCTGATCATGCCGAGGGTGCTCACTAAGCGAATGCTGTGAGCGCGGCGATATAATAGGCACCATGCGCTATGCCCCCCCAAAAGGCACCTATGATATCCTCCCCCCGGCTCCAGGCCGACCTGCCGTTCAGGACTCTGAAAAATGGCAGTGGCTTGAGGCAACTTTTCGTGGGCTCTGTCGGCTCCACGGCTATGCTGAGATCCGCACTCCGATCTTTGAGTCGCACGAGCTTATCCACCGCTCCGTCGGGGAAGGCACCGATATTGTCGCCAAAGAGACGTTTGACTTCGAGACCAAAGGCGGCGACAGCCTGACTCTCCGCCCAGAAGGCACTGCGGGCGTGATGCGGGCCTACGTCACCAATCGCCTGTATATCGAGCGGCCCGTGGGCAAGCTCTTCTATATCGGCCCGAACTTTCGCTACGAGCGCCCCCAAAAAGGCCGCTACCGACAGCACCACCAGGCGGGAGCAGAGCTACTGGGTGCTGCGGGTCCCGAGGCTGATGCCGAAGTGATCGCACTCGCTTGTGCATTCTACGCACGGCTCGGTCTGCGGGACATGAAAATCAAGCTGAACACGGTCGGCACACCGGAGAGCCGAGCGGCCTATGTGGTTGCGCTGCGTGCCTGGGCGGAGCCGCTGCTGCCTCAGATGAGCGCGGACAACCGCCGTCGCTACGAGCAAAATGCACTACGGATGCTGGACTCCAAAGAATCACAGGATCTGGAGCTCCTTTCCAGCGCACCCGTGCTCAGTGACTATCTGGATGAGGCCAGCCAGACGCACTTCGCCGCAGTTAAAAGCTATCTGGAAGCGCTGGGCCTGACCTACGACGAAGATCCGCGCTTGGTGCGTGGCTTCGATTACTACACCCACACGGTCTTTGAGATTCAGTCTACTGTTCTGGGCGATAAGGCACTAGGCGGCGGTGGGCGCTACAACGGCCTGATTGAGGCCGTCGGCGGACCGTCCACCCCCGGCATTGGTTTTGGTCTGGGGCTGGAGCGGGTTCTACTGGCTCTCGAAGAAACCGGCGCGGCTCTACCCAAAATCGTGGGACTGGATGCCTTCCTGTGCCCACTCGGTGAAGCAGCGCGCGCGGCTTGTGTCCCGCTGCTAGCCACGCTTCGTCGTTCAGAAATCGCCTGCGACATGGACTACACAGGCCGACGAATGAAAGTGATGCTGGAGCAAGCCGATCAGTGTGGCGCGCGCTTTGCTGTGATCCTGGGCGACGACGAGCTGGCTCAGGGAGTAGCGACAGTGCGTGATATGGGCACCAAGACCCAGCAAAGTGTCGCGTTAGAGGCGCTGGCAACCTGCCTCTCTAAAATTCCGGCGTAATAACCAAAGATCAAGAGAGTATGACCGCTCTCTCAGACGAAAAATTAGGGCTACTACTCGCTCGCCTTCTGGTCGCAACCCACTCGTTTGCGTATGTGGCCGAGCGCGACCCCGAAACGGGAGCGCTCACCCACTTTGAGATTGCCCAGCCTGAGCGGGCACAAGCTCTCCTGCCACTAAGCCTAGAGACTTCCTACGGCCTCGCCTTTCAGGCCGCCATCCTCCCCGACGATCTCCAAGCCCGTCACGCGACCTTTCGGCAGAGAGAGGGGCGTTTTCAGAACCGCTTCCAGTGCCGCGACCAGCGAGGAACCGTTCATAGCATCCACGAGGAAGCCACTATGGAAGGCAACCAAGTAATCGGGATCCTCTCGATTCTGCCTACGGCTGAGACCCTCGTTGTTCCCACAGCAGAGCCCGCTCCGACCACTAACCCACGCTTGCTCCGTCGCCGAACCAGCAGTATCACCGCCGCAGATATTGAGAGTGCCTTAGCGCAGAATCAGTTCACCCTGGCCTACCAGTTCCAGGTGATTCCCACTCAGCATCGCCTGGTCAGTGCGGAGGTTTTTCTGCGCTGGCGCCACCCGCAGCAAGGACTTCTCTTCCCAGCAAAGTTTCTCTCCGTGGCGGAAGAGGCAGGGATCATGGGGGCCGTCGGGCACTGGACGGCGACCGCGGCGGCGGCACAACAGGCACTCTGGGCCACTGCTGATGTCCACTTGCCGCTCGCTCTCAACCTCTCCACGCGCCAGCTCCTCGACCCTCAATTTCCCCCGAGTCTGCCCGAAGCGACCCTCCTACTGGAGTTCCCCGAGTCCGCGTTGACCCATCCCGCATCTCTTAAACCAGGGCTGTGTGCGCTGGCCGAGCGCGGTTTTCAAATCGGCATAGATAACGCCGGACTAGAGCCGCTTGATAGTGCCCTGCTGGCGTCCCTGCCTCTGGGTTATCTAAAGCTCGCTCGCTCGCTCGTCCAGGACTTAGAAGCCCCCGAGAGCGCCCAAAAAGCCCATCGCTTGCTGGAGCTTGGGCGTGCCTGCAAGCTAACGGTCATCGCGGACGGTGTTGAGACTCCGCAGCAGGCGCAGTGGCTTCAGAAGCAAGGCTGTCAGCTCCAGCAAGGCTATCTCTACTCGCGCCCGCTTGCTGCCGAAGCGCTCGACGAGATCCTCCATTCCGGCAGCTACCACCTCCCTGGGTCACCGTACAAGAAAGCAGCATGAAGTCATTCCAAGGCGCTTGAGGTTCTCCCAGGACGACGCAGTGTATTTCGTCGGCTGCGCAGGCTCGGCTG
>NZ_JAYUPA010000018.1:0-6950 GCF_043760365.1 Armatimonas sp. | reverse complement strand
CCTCGGCAACTACACAGTAACAGGTACACTGATCTCATGCGAATCTTGGTGACGGGCGCGACCGGGAAGGTCGGGCAGACATTTTTAAAGGCATTTCTCGCGGATACGCGCTTTAGCGGCGCGATCATGCGGGCGTTTTGCCACAACCGTGTGGTAGAAGCGAGCGAGCGCGTTGAAGTGGTAAAGGGCTCGATGTCCTCGCGCGACGATGTGGCGCGGGCGATGTTGGGAGTGACCCATGTGCTCCATCTAGCGACTTGCAAAGAGACCCCAGAAGACATCATGGATGTCGCCATTAAAGGTTTCTTCTGGCTCCTCGAAGAAGCACGGCTCTCCCCCACTTTCCAGCAACTGATACTTATTGGCGGCGATGCGGGCATGGGGCACTTTGTCTACCCCCACCCCATTCCGGTGACCGAGATGCAGAAGCATAGCGCCTACCCCGGCTGCTACGCGCTTTCCAAGGTTCTGGAAGAGGTGCTGTTAGAGCAATATTATATTCAGTACAACCTCAATGGCTGCTGCCTGCGTGCCCCCTGGATCATGGAAAAAGACGACTTCAAGTACACGCAGAGCTTCGGCGAGGATGTCTTTGGTGGCCCACGCTGGCGGGACTTAGTGGGAGTTGAAGCGGCAGATAGCTACAAAAGCACAAACACCACTCCCGTTCTCTGTGATCCTGAGGGCAAGCCGATTAAGCGCAACTTTGTGCACGTCAGTGATCTTGTGAGTGCCATGCTCGTGGCACTGAACCATCCCAAGGCCCGCCAGCAGACATTTAATATCTGCATGGACGAGCCCGTGGACTATGGTTTTGTGGCGGAGTACTTAAACCAAACACGCGGCTTTCCAAGCGTCAAGATCACCACGGAGTTCCATGCAACTTGGCTCGACAACGCCAAAGCGCGTTTTCTACTTGACTGGAAGCCCGTCTACGACACAGCAAAACTAATAGACGCCGCTTATGATTACCCGCGCCCTATAAGCGACCCGCGCGTTATTTGGTACCCAGGGTGACAACTTGCCCCGTAGGTTTTCGCCCCCATGAACGGGGGCGTCATATTGACGGCTTCGCCGACACGAAGGCCACTTCGGGCCATGGGAGTTCGGGATGGCTGCTTGCAGCCTTTGTGTCCGAGGCACGAGGACAATAAGACGCCCCCGTTCATGGGGGCGAAAACCCACGGGGGGCGATTCACACGCGGGACTACGGCTTTGGGCTCATGTCGCTCTTGGGCGCGGTTCCCTTAGTGGGTTTTGCCAGCGTCTTGATGTAGATATTCTTGAAGCTGGCAATCGTATTGCCCCCGTGGCAGAGCTGGAAGCCAATCGGGCCGGAGAGAAACGCCTCCGCATCATCCCCATCTGCGGTCTTCACGCCGTTGAGGTAGATCGTGGAGTGTGTCCCGACGTGGCGGATGTAGTAGTGGTTCCAGTCCTTCTGCTTCACAATCTGGTCAGCATCGGCTTTGGGGAAGTCAAAGATCTTCTTGCTACGGCGGCGCTCGTCCCAGATACAACCCCAGTAGCCCTCGCCCATGTCCACCTGGTAGCCGGGAGCATCATCAAATGATGTCGGCTTGATGCGCGTGCAGACCCCGGAGTTGTAGCCATCCATCTTCACATCAATATGCAGCTCAAAGTCGGAGTAGTCCATATCGCTGAAGAGATAGTGGTGCTTGGGCGTGCTGCCCTTCTTGTCACCCACAATCGCGCCCTCGACGACAGACCAGTAGCCCTTCTCCAGGTTCCAGCCCTTGAGATCCTTGCCATTAAAGAGCGACTTCCAGCCCTTCGCCACCGGCTTGCCGTCTTTCACAATGCCATCCGGGCCTTCGCCAAAGACAACGGTCCCAGGAGCGGGGTAGACGGGATTGTATTTTGGCTTCGGGGGCTCCACTTTCTTGGGAGGTGTCAGGCTCTTTGGCACGAGCTCTGCCAGCGGCGCAATCTCAACACCGGCTTTCTTGGCCTCTGCCGCATCGTCGAAGCCCTCGAAGGTGAGGTTATGTAGCTTGTAGTAGTCGCCACGGTAGTTGCGCTTGGGCTGCTGGCCGCTATGGCAGTACGTACACTTAATCCCCTCTTTTGCCGCAAACGGTGGCTTCGCCTGAGCACTCGTCGCCAGTAAGGTCGTCAGCGGCAGAGCCGCAAGAATTATCTTTGTTTTCATCTATACCATTGCTTTCTTGATGATTGTGCCGCCAGTGCCGGTGAGGCGCTGGTTGCGGCCATTGAAGAGATACGTGAGCCGGGTGTGTTCCAGGCCCATCGTGTGGAGTATCGTCGCATGAAGATCGTTGATGGGGTGCGGGTCTTCGCCGGTCTTATAGCCCACTTCATCCGATGAGCCGACCACCGTGCCGCCTTTAACGCCGCCTCCTGCCAGCCAGACCGTCTGGACGCCAGGGTTGTGATCGCGGCCCGAGCCGCCCTGGGAGATGGGCATCCGCCCGAACTCCCCTGCCCAAACCACGAGCGTGGAGTCTAGCAGGCCGCGCCGCTTGAGATCTTGCAGGAGCCCCGCGATAGGCTTGTCGGTCGCGCCCGCGTGCTTTCCGTGGTTGCTCTCGATGTTTCCGTGCGCATCCCAGGTATCATCGCCATGCCCGCCGCCCGAGTAGAGCTGGATAAAGCGCACGCCCCGCTCGACCATGCGCCGTGCCAGCAAGCACTTGCGCCCAAAGTCCTCAGTTCGCGGATTATCCATGCCGTAGAGCGCTTTTGTCTCTGCCGTTTCTTTCGAGAAATCCACGGCCTCGGGGGCGGCCATTTGCATGCGATAGGCCAGCTCGTAGCTTTTTATTCGAGCCTCCAGGTCGCTGTCATCGGGCCGCGCGGCTAAGTGCGCCTGGTTGAGCTGTGCGAGAAACCCCAAATCTTGTTTTTGGTTGTCGTCACTGATGCCCGCGCCTGGCTTAAGGTCTAGGATCGGGACGCCGTTGGGGCGGAAGACCGTCCCTTGGTAGCTGGCGGGCATGTAGCCACTTGCCCAGTTCGGAGCGCCACCAATCGGGCCGCCGCGTGGATCGAGCATCACCACAAAGCCCGGGAGATTTTGATTCTCCGAGCCCAGGCCGTAGGTCGTCCAGCTTCCTAGCGCGGGTGCCCCCTGCAAAATGGTACCCGTGTTCATCTCAAAAAGAGCGGGAGCATGATTGTTCGAGTTGCCAAAGACCGAGCGGACAAAGCAAATATCATCCACGCAGCCACCGACATGCGGAAACAGATCACTGACCTCAATACCACTCTTACCGTATTTTTTGAAGGGAATCGTACTGCGCATCAGGGGCGCGTTGTTGCCACCACCAAACGTCTTGATCTCCCCTGCCGTGGGCAGCGCCACACTCATCGTCTTGCCGTGGTACTTGTCCAGCCCCGGCTTGGGGTCAAACGTATCCATCTGGCTAGGGCCACCGTACATGAACAAGAAGATGACACTCTTAGCCTTCGCGGGAAAGTGCGGCTTTTTAGGAGTTCCTTGCGCCTGGGCTTCCTCAGCAAGCAAGGCGTTCAGAGCGAGTGCGCCAAAACCGACGCCTGCGCTGGCAAGAAAGTCGCGGCGGGACGTCGAGCGGGTGAAGTGCGGGCTAGTCGGCATAAAGAAACTCGTTGGTATTGAACAGGACATGGCAGAAATCGGCAAGGGCGGCTTGCTGAGGGCTAGCTTTTTTCTCGTCGCGATGTAGCTCCGCTTTCTTGGCAAGAAATGCCGTAGCCTGCGCGAGCTGCGTGGGGGTGGGCTTGCGCACCAGCGCAAGACGGTAGGCCAGAGTAATCTGCGCCGCCGAATCGCTCCCCGCCTCTTTGGCGACACGCTCTGCAAAATGCCGTGCTTGCTCCCAGCCGAACTCGCCATTAAACATTGCCAGGGCTTGTGGCGCGATCGTCGTGGACTGGCGTTTGGGGCAGGTATTGACCATGTCCGGCCCGTCAAAGACCTCGGTCATGGGCAGTGAGAGCGAGCGGCGCTGGAAGACATAGACCGTCCGGCGGCGCTGCTGATCCTCAGGAGAGCTCCCCCATTTGTGCGTCGAGCCCGTGGCAAGCACTTCGCCCGAGACACGTGGGTAGATGCTCGGCCCCGACATCTGAAGATTTAGCTGCCCAGAGACCGCTAAGATCGAGTCACGGATGCTCTCACCCTCAAGGCGCTGACGCCGCTGACGCCACAGAAGCGTATTGGCCGGGTCGAGCTTCGCCGCAACGGGGTTGGCTCCGACGCTTTGTCTATAAGTGGCACTGGTCAGGATCACTTTATGGAGTTTTTTCAGGCTCCAACCCTTCTGAATCAGTGTCGTGGCCAGCCAGTCCAGCAGCTCGGTATGCGTTGGCTTGCTGCCATTGCGCCCAAAATCCGACGGCGTCGCGACAATGCCCTGCCCAAAGTGGTGCTGCCAGAGCCGATTGGCGATCACGCGCGCCGTGAGGGGGTTCTGTGGGCTACCAACCCAGCGTGCCAGCTCCAGCCGCGCCTTCCCCGTAGCAACATCAACTTCTTTCCCTCCACTGAGGCTGGCGATAAACCCCGGCTTAACGATATCTCCAGGGGTTGTCAAGCTGCCACGCACCAGTACTTTATGCGTAATCGGATTGTTATTTTTATCCGTCACAGTCTCAGCAATCGTATCAATAGGGCTCAGCTCACGGTTCAGCGCATCAATTTCCGCATCAACCCCCTCTTTCTTACGCTTGCGCTTGGGCTCCTCGGCATCCCCTTTTTCGGCGCGCTCGGCCTCCTGCTGCACACGTTTCTCTTTCAGCTCCTCTTGGAGCTCACGCCGCCGCTGCATCAGCTCCGGGCTGTCCACCTCGCCCGTGAGGCGCTCCTCAGACCAGCGCGTGTTGGCGAAAAAACCCTGAAGCCTGTAGTAGTCGCGGGCGGTAATCTGGTCGTATTTATGGTCATGGCAGCGCGCACAGCCCACGGTCATCCCCAGCATCACCGAGCCGACCGTGTCCGTGGCATCGTTGAGATAGTCCTGCCAGCGCCCCGCGGGATCACGAGAGAGCTCGTCCCAGGAGCCGAGGCGTGCAAAACCCGTGGCAATGAGTGCGTCGGAGTCTTTGGGGCTGAGCAAGTCGCCCGCAAGCTGCTCCGCCAGAAATTTATCGTAGGGCTTGTCGGTATTGAAGCTACGGATCACATAATCTCGGTAGCGCCAGGCACGGGAGCGAATATTATCGGCCTCAAAGCCATGGGTCTCGGCGTAGCGCACCAGGTCCAGCCAGTGCCGCCCCCAGCGCTCGCCGTAGCGCGGATCAGCCAGCAATCTATCAACTAGCTTCTCATACGGACCAGGCGCGGTGTCCGCAAGAAACGCTTCGGCCTCCTGGGGCGTTGGCGGCAACCCCACTAAGTCTAAGTAAACCCGGCGCAGGAGCGTGGTCTTATCGGCAGGCGGGCTGGGAAAGAGCTTCTTTGCCTCCAGTTTCGCCAGCACAAAGCTATCAATAGGATTCGCCACCCACTCGTCGCGCATCACCGGGTTCTTAACACGCGGAGCCGCCGGATTGACGGGTGCGGTATACGGCCAGCCCTGCTTTGCCGCATCCACTCTCGCCCCCTGCGCGATCCAGCGCTCGATGGTCTGAATCTGGGCTTCTTTGAGCGGCGGCATCCCGATGGGCATCTGCGGCTGGTGCTTGCCACGCAAGTACCCGATCAGCGCACTCTGGGCGGGCTTGCCAGGAACAATCACGCGCTTGAGGAACTTGCTCCCCCCCCCAAAGAGTGCCGCACCCTCCACGGAAAAGCCCCCCTGCTTCGCCTCACCGCTATGGCAACCCGTGCAGTCAGCCTTGAGGAGCGGCTCCACTTCCTCTCGAAAGCTAACCGTCTTTTCGACTTTCTGTCCCGCCGCCCCTAGGGCGAAGAGAGCCATTAGCGGGAGTGCCGCCATAAATTTGCGCATAAACTTATTTTACCGACTTTTCCCTCAAGAATAATAGTGTCCCAAAGCCGGGATGATCTGCCTGAAACGCGGTGCCTTCAGGGCGTAGGGACTCGGCGGCGCGGCGGGTGTAGGGCGCTTTCTTGCCCAATCGCCCCTCAAAGTGATTCAGAGCCAGCTCGAAGATGGGACGCAGACGGCCCCGGCCTTGTTCAGAAATTACAGGCCAGTCGTACTTGCCGGTCTTGTCTTTGTAGCGCTCGAAGGGGACATCCTCCCCCAGATTGTATTTAGCCGTGTACTCAAAGCCCTTCAGAAGGCGGAAGTTGTCCGTGCTGTAGAGATCCACGCCCTGGTTCCACGCGATCTCCGCCGCCTCGGCAAGGTGCCCTATCCCAAGCTGGACATGCTGCTGATCGCGGCCACTCTCCTGGCACTGCCCCGCTTCATTAATAATGTAGTGCGTCAGCCGCCCATTGCTAGGGCCTGTTTTGTAGTAGGCCACGGCTTTGTCAAAGAGCGCCTTATCGCCCAGGAATACCCCGCAGGCGAGCAACATCTTGATGCAGGCCGTGTCCCAGTTGCCATTGGCGAACGTCGCGAAGTCTTTGATAACGGGAATAAAGGCGCGGCGGAGGCAAACGGCAAAAGACTTGTGCTCTAAAAGCTCGGCAGCGCTGACCAGCTTGAAGCCGTAGAGCGCGGCGGCCAGCTCTTTATCGTGGCCCGTGATGGTCTGGAGCGAGCCACCCCAGGCATCTAAGATAGCGATTGCTTTCTCTTTGTGCGCCTTCTCGCCTGTCAGCCACCACATTAAAGCGTTTTGGTAGGCCGCGTTGGCATCGCTGGCGAGCTCGTCGTTGCCGAGATTCTTAGCCGTCTCCCGACAGACCGTCGGAAAGCCACCGCCACGCACGCGCCACTGCGCCGACGATGCCGGGTGTTCCTTGAGCTTAGTAAAACCGCCCCGCCAGGGTTCGACATCGAGCTGGGTACGCAGACGCTCTAAATCTTTTTTTGTGTTTAGAATGCCAGGATGGCAAAACATATGGTATC
>NZ_JAYUPA010000017.1:0-2479 GCF_043760365.1 Armatimonas sp. | reverse complement strand
CCTTCAAGATGGGCTATGAGTCCGTGAAAGCCCTGATCGCCGCGAAAAAAGGCGAAACGGTCGAGAAGAAGATTGACACCGGCGTCGTGCTCATGACCAAAGAAAACATGGACAAAGCCGAGATGAAAGAATTCCGCGCCAAGTAAAAAACTAAAAAAGCCCCCTGCTTCCTCATCATAGGAAGCAGGGGGCTTTTATTTTTTGACTAAGGCTTGAAGATGGCCTTGAACTCGCCCAGGGCGCGGTTGAGGTTGTCTTCGATGTCCTGGGAAAAGGTCTTGGTCTCGGCGATCTTGACCGGGACATCGGGGTACTTATCCGCGATGTAGGCTAGGAACTCCTTCTCGAACTTGCGGACGGACTCCACCGGCAGGTCGTCCAGAGCACCCGATGTGGCGGAGTAGATCGAGATGATCTGCCACTCGACACGCATCGGGGCGTACTGGTCTTGCTTCAGCAGCTCCACGAGGCGCTGGCCACGGGAGAGCTGGTGCTGAGTCGCTTTGTCCAAGTCCGAGGCGAACTGAGCGAAGGCCTGCACCTCACGGTACTGTGCCAGCTCCAGCTTGATACGCCCGCCGACTTTCTTGTCCTTCATCGCCTTGATCTGCGCCGAGCCCCCCACGCGGCTCACCGAGACACCCACATCAATGGCCGGGCGAACACCCGAGTTGAAGAGGTCGGTCTGAAGGAAGATCTGGCCATCGGTGATGGAGATCACGTTGGTCGGAATATACGCGGAGACGTCGCCTGCCTGCGTCTCGATGATCGGCAGCGCGGTTAGTGAGCCGCCACCCTTCGCATCGGAGAGCTTGGAAGCCCGCTCTAAAAGCCGAGAGTGCAGGTAGAAGACGTCGCCAGGGTAGGCTTCGCGGCCTGGCGGACGGCGCAGGAGCAGCGAGACCTGGCGGTACGCGACGGCCTGCTTGGAGAGATCATCGTAGATAATCAAGGCGTGGCGACCAGAGTCTCGGAAGTACTCCGCCATCGCACAACCGGCATAGGGCGAGAGATACTGGAGGGACGCGGGATCCGACGCGGTCGCGGCGATCACCGTGGTGTACTCCATCGCGCCGTTGGCACGCAGAGCCTCCACCACCATACGCACGGTCGAGGCTTTCTGCCCGATCGCCACATAGAAGCAGAAGACATCCTGCCCCTTCTGGTTGATAATCGTGTCAATCGCAATCGCGGTCTTGCCGGTCTGGCGGTCGCCGATAATCAGCTCACGCTGCCCACGGCCAATCGCGAGCATCGAGTCAATAGCCTTGATACCCGTGTACATCGGCTCTTTAACCGGCTGACGATCCACGACGCCGGGCGCCTTGATCTCCAGAAGGCGCTGCTCGGCGGCCACAATCGGGCCACCGTCATCTATGGGCTGACCGAGGGCGTTGACGACGCGGCCCACGAGCCCCTCGCCCACTGGCACCTCGATAATGCGTCCGGTGCGCTTGACGATATCGCCTTCGCGGATTCCCTCGGCATTGCCTAAGATAATCGCGCCGACATTATCCTCTTCCAGGTTGAGCGCCATTCCCATAACGCCGCCGGGGAACTCCAGAAGCTCCGCCACCGCGACATCACTCAGGCCGTAGATACGAGCGACGCCATCACCGACTTGTAGGACGGTACCGACGCCGACTTCCTCGACCCCGCTCTGATAACTTGCCAGCTCTCGCTCTAGGATGCTGGTGACTTCATCGGGTCTTACTGCCATAATATTTCCGTTTTACTTTTTGGTGAGAAGCTGCTCGCGCAGGCGATCCAGCTTGCCTTTGACCGTGCCATCCAGCACCGTGTCACCGATTCGCACAAGAATTCCGCCCATCAGGCTAGGATCCACACTCGTGGTCAGCTCAATGTCCTTGCCCGTGCGCTGCTCCAGAGCCTTCTCCAGAGCCACGAGCTGTGCCGCGCTGAGAGGAACGGCGGTGGTGGCGGCTGCCGAAACAATGTTGCTGTGCGCCCGCAGAAGCTCATCGAACTCCCGTTTGGCATCGCCAAGCAGGCCCATACGCCGCTTGTCCGCCAGTAGGTTCAAGAACCCCATCGTGGCCACTGAGACCTTGTCGGAGAACGCTGCATTGAGGACGGTTTTCTTGCGACTCTGGGTAACCAGTGGGTGCGCGATCATGCCAGCGAGTGCTTTGTTAGCCACCAGCATATCAGACACCACTGCCAGGTCAGCAGCCGTTTCTTTCAGCGTCCCAGCCGCTTTGGACTGGTTGAACACCGCGGCGGCGTAGCGCCGGGAGACAGACTCTTCGCGCATTACGCCTCCGCCACACCAGGACGGATACTAGGGACACCCTTGGCGATGTACTCGTCAATCAGCCTGCCGTGACGATCCGCGTCCAGGCTCTCGCCGACAACCTTAGTGGTTGCACCGAGTGCCAGATCCACGATCTGCTGACGTAGCGTAATCATTGCCTGCTCGCGCTCCCGCTCCGCATCGGCCTCGGCCTTGGCGACAATC
>NZ_JAYUPA010000016.1:0-2481 GCF_043760365.1 Armatimonas sp. | reverse complement strand
CCGTCACGGATGGCGCTAGAAATTCGTTGTATAAAGTATCAGGAGAGACGACCATCATGAAACGACAGATGATTGTACTATTGGCAGCGGTAGTGAGCGTCGGGGCACTGGTGCCCGTATGGGCGCAGCGGGAAAAGAGCCGGGGGACAAATCTAACCCCTGAGACCATGGCGCGAAACCTGGCCGACAACCTGCGCGATGCACGGGGCTTACTGAGCCGCGTGCTCAGCACCCGGGAAAAAGAGGGGGGCGGGGCCCGTGAGCGCGAGACGCAGCGTGATGCCGCCAGCGACCGTCGGCGCCTGGAAGTCTTGCTGGAAAATGCGGAGCGTGATGCGCGTGAGCTGGAGCGCGAGGTGATCCGTCTGCGTGATCAGAACTACAGCCAGTTCAACGACCGTAATCGTGGCCGTCAGGCGATGCGTGACAGTGATTTTGATCAGATTGTCTTTGCAGTGCGCCGGGCACGCACCACGGGCGACAAGATGCGGATCGTGCGGCAGCTCGCCCTAGAGCAGTGGATTACTAGCGGCCAGCTTCGCGATCTTTTGAAAGTAGTGGATCAGTCGCGCGATCAAGAGGAGACAGCCTATCTGCTCTACCCACGCCTCACGGACGCGGGGAAGTTCTACACCATCCGCGACTCGTTCAAGTCCACGACCTCGTGGGCCAGTGTCTGCCAGCGACTCGGCGTTCGGTAGCCTCTCAAAACAAAAAACGGCCCGGAGCGGGAGCGCTCCGGGCCGTTTTGGTTGCTAGAGCTGAAGCTTCTCGCCCGGCTGTAAGGTGCGGGAGATGCTCTGCATGCTACTGCTGGAGAAGTTCGGCCCGCGCTGCTGTGAGATGTGGGTAATCAGTAGCTGGATAGGCCGCGACGGCCCTGCGTAGCTATTCTCGCCCCAAGTGGTCTTGGAGCGCACCTTGATGGTGTTTCCCGTCCACTCTATGGTACAGGGCTCTGCCGGGAGGGGGTGGGTCATGCTACCGCCATTGCTGTCACGGATCAGTAGGGTCGTGGTGAGCTGTGGGGTGATAAGGCGTGTGGCCCGACGAGCCGGGCAGTGCTGGGGCAGGCTGATCGCCGCCCAGATCGCGGTGGCAGAGACGATACCCGCTGCCGTCCAGAGGATGGATTTCTTCATTGGCAAACTCTCCTTCTTGCCTATTCTATCGCCCGAATTTGTAACCTGCCGCAAGCCAAGACTGTCCTAGCTTCCGAAGAGGGCAAGTATAGGTGTCAGGAAAAGTTATTCGAACGGCGATTATTGGTCTGGTCGTGCTAGGCGGAGCGGGCTTTGGCTACTACCGGATGCAGGCAAAGGCAACCGCGAAACCCGAGATTGGGCGACTCGTGACCGCAGAGGTCGGGAAGATTGCGATAAAAGTCTCGGAGACGGGGACGCTGGAGCCGGTGACCAAGGTGGATGTCAAATCCCGTGTGGGAGGGCGCGTCCTGAAGATCTTCGTCCGGCCCGGCGATAGGGTGGCAGTGGGGACACCGCTGGCCACCGTGGACCCGACCGAGGTCTCGCGCCAGGTCGCCAGTGTGCAGGCGCAGCTCCAGGCAAGCCTGGCCGGGCTCTCCCAGTCGCGGGAGAACTACCAGCTCACCCTCCAGACCACAGTGCTCGCTGTTCGTCGCGCGGAGATTGGGCTGGAGAACTCCAAAGTGAGCTTGCGTGAGGCGGGCGTCAATGTGAAGGATGCGAAAGTGGGGCTCAAAGACGCCGAGGTGGGCTTGGAGAACGCCAAAGTGGGCATCACGCAGGCACAGAAGCGAGTGGAGCAGGCCGCCGCACCCACTCGTTCCCAGGAGGTGCAGCAGGCCGAGCAGAGTGTACGGCGTATCCAGGCGCAACTTATAGATGCCAGGCGCACTCTGGAGCGTCGCAAGCTCTTGTTCGGGAAGGGGTTTATTGCCCAGCAAGAAGTTGATTCTTCGCAGACCCAGATTGATCTCGCCGAGGTAGATCTGATCAGCGCCCAAGAGCGTGTCGCGCTGCTGAAAGAGGGGCCGCGCAAAGAGGACATCGCTCCCACGCAGATTGGCGTCGACACGGCGAAGATGTCCGTTGAGACAGCCAAAGTGCGTGTCGAGACGGCTAATATCCGCGTCGAGCAGTCTAAAGTGCGCTACAACCAGGCACAAGTGGCTGTCAAGACCGCCGAAGTACAGCTCGCCACGGAGCGTGCCAATGCCCGCCAAGCGCAGGTGCGTAGCAAGGATATTCTGCGCTCCCAGGCCGATGTCGCCCAGAACGAGAACCGGGTCGCGGAGCAGTCCGTGCTACTGGCAGAGACTCGCATTGTCGCCCCCATTGCGGGAGAAGTGACGGGCAAGTACCTTGAGGAGGGTGAGCTCGTTGCCTCTGCAACTGCCGGGTTTGCCCAGGGCGCGGCGATTGTGACCATTGCGGATCTCACCAAGATGCAGGTGAAAGTCAATGTGAACGAAGTGGATGTCTCACGGCTCTCCGTGGG
>NZ_JAYUPA010000015.1:0-2484 GCF_043760365.1 Armatimonas sp. | reverse complement strand
TCTATGGGCTCGTCATCCTTTCCGCCGTCCTTTTCGACGATGCAACTGCAAGGCGACTTAGACTCAGCGCCACGGGAGAAGAATGATGAAAATAGATTCCTCCTCGTATACCGCCCCCATGACGTATACCGCCCCCATGAACGGGGGCGTGATATTGTCCTCGTTCCTCGGACACAAAGGCCGTTCCGGCCATACAGTTACTCGGTACTCTGCATGGGCGGTACGCCCTTCGAGTCGGAGCCTGCGACGACAAAAAGACCGGGTGCCCTCTGGGCGCGTGAATGGGGGCGGTATGCGAGGAGAAGAATGAAAAAGCTCCGCGCGTTTATCCCTGAGCTGGTCGCCATTGGCCTGCTGATTATCGCATTTCTTGTTAGCGCGATCCGTGAGCCGCGCTTTCTGGACATCGCGTATCTCTTCGACCGCTCGACACTCTACACCGAGACGGCGCTACTCGCGATTGCGCTCACTTTGGTGATTGTCGCCGGGCACATTGATCTATCCTGCACGGCAATCCTGGCGCTGGTCGGGGCACTCGTCACCACACTGCACAGCAAGGGCCTGCCCTTCGGGTTCTGTGCCGCGCTCGCGCCCGTGCTGGGCGGGCTGTTAGGAGCGATCAACGGCTGGCTTATCGCCAAGCGCCGCCTGCCGTCGCTGGTGGTCACTCTGGGCACCATGGCGCTCTTCCGGGGCGGGGCACAGATTCTCCTGGGCGACCACTCGCTCCCCGTTCCTGAGAGCTTCCAGCACTTCGAGAAGCTGGCGATTCCGCACACGTACTTCCATGCGCCGCTTTTTCTGGCCCTTGCCTTTGCGATTGCAGCGGGCCTGCTCCTCCATAAAACCGTCTTCGGGCGCTATGTGGGCGCGGTTGGCACCAACGCCGAAGCGGCACGCTACTCCGGTGTCCCCGTGCCCGGTGTCTTGATGAAGCTCTTTATTCTCTCCGGGGCGGTCGCCGGAGTCGCCGCGCTCACCCTGCTCTCGCGCCTGGGCGTCGCCCGCTTCGACCATGCCCGTGGGCTAGAACTCGACGCCATCACCGCGGTAGTCTTAGGCGGCACGAGCATCTTCGGGGGACGCGGCACGATCTTCGGCTCACTCGCCGCGCTGCTTCTGATCGGCGTCGTCCAGACCGGCATGGGTGTCGCCGGAGTCAAGGCCGAAATTCAAGTCACCGTCATCGGCGTCTTGCTCCTCGTCGCCGTTCTCCTCGCGAATCTGACGGCGCGTAAAAAGCGCTAGAAGAAGCCGCCGAGGCCGGTATCAAGCGGGGTCCCGTAGCGCCCGCCGGTGCTGGTCTGCGGCGAGGGGAAGGCTTTGAGGCGGAACGAGAGGTTGATGCCCTTCTCGGTACGAAAGCCGAAGGGCTGGTCCACGTAGCTCAGCGTGATCTCATAGTCGTGGAACGCGCGGGTGAGCGCAAGGGAGTTGGAGTCGAAGCGGTGGGTAATGTTATTGTAGTTGCTATTGCCGGTCAGTCGCGTGTCATTGTCCAGAAACTGGGTGCCGAGGATGGAGCGGACTTCCCGGAGCTTTTTCACGGTCGGATCGTAGCGGGCGCTGGTGTCCAGGATAAACTTATTGCCGCGCTGGAAGTGCCCGTAGTGATCCAGCACGGTGAGCTTGCCGCTGTTAATATCGTAGGTCGTGCTCAAGCGGCTGAGATGGCTGTCGGAGGGGCGAAACTCACTATTCAGGCTGAGCTGGTTCCAGGGCGAGCGTCGCAGGCCAAGAATGGGCTCCTGGCGCGCCTGCAAAATATCGTAGCCCGTGCTGAGCCGGACACTGGCATGGCCGCCGGTTTTCTGGGCATTGAGGCTTAGACCATTGAGGGTGGAGGCGAAGTCGTTGCGAAAACCGGGCGGTGTCCCACCGTAGGGCCGCGAGTAGTTGTAGGCGAGCGAGAGCGCCCCGGAACTGCCGAGCGGCTGGCTCAGGTTGGTAGCCTGGCTCACCACATACTGCGCGGCGTAGCCACCATCGTAGATTGTTTGGCGGAACCCGCCCCCCGCATCCAGGCGTAGCCCGCCTTTTCCCAGCCGCGTGCTCCTGCGATTGAGATCTGTCTGGAGCAGAAAGCGCTTGGTATGAAGCTGGCCCGTGGTGCCCGACGACGAGATGCTCTCCAGAAAGTCGCCGTAGCCCAGAGTCAGGCCGGAGAAGTAGCTGCTCAGTGGCCCCTTGAGCTGGTTGGTGGTCAGGGTCAGCTCGGGGAGCTTTTCGCTACCGCCAAAGAAAGAGCCACCACTGCTGGTTCCTGATGTCGAATTGCGCAGGTTGCGATTGGCGACCAGCTCCGCCCGAAACGGCCCCAGTGTTGTGGAGGCGCGCAGGTCTGCATTTTCCTGGATACGCCCCGTGCGTGTGGTCCCCGATGCGTTCAGGTTGTCTGTGCCATTGAAGCGGAAGCTCAGCGTGCCGTTTTTAGGGAGCGGGAGCTGCTGGGTGAGGCCATACGTGCTGGTGCGATAGACCGAG
>NZ_JAYUPA010000014.1:0-2484 GCF_043760365.1 Armatimonas sp. | reverse complement strand
ATCCTGGAGACACGCCTCAGCACGCGTCAGCGAGCGATCCTAAGGGGATTGCTGGATGGGCACACCTGGCGGCAGATCGGCGACACGCTGGGCTGCACATCGGCCAACGTCGCCTACCACGTCCGTGGAATCCGGCAGGCCTACGCCGACGTCACCCAGAGCGCGTGCGCTGTGGACTAGTGGGTCGGCGAGACAGAGGAGAGGGAGAAGACACAGTGGGCGAGGAGCTTTCGGGCTCCTCGCCCACTGTGTTTTCAACTTCAGCACCAAGAGGAATGGCGCGGCGCGTGGCCCAGGCACGGGGGACAATCACTCCGTGCAGCTCGGGAATGGCAGCTTCGATGAGGCTACGGAAGGTGACATAGCAGTGAGCACAGCCGAGAAGCCCCTCCGCGCAGAGCGCGTCAAACGTGAGCCCACACCGACGGCAAGCCGTTCCCTGCCAGATGTCTTTGCGGATTGCGATACCGAAATTGTACCACGGTATCGAAAAGGTTAGCGGCGACCTGCGGCTTTGCGGGCGCTCTTGTAGCGGCTCTCACGGTCGTTGCGTGCGCCGAGCCCAACACTGGGGCCATCACCTGCCATCGCCCGCAGAAGCTGCTTCAAGTCCAGCGGCTTGCCACATCCGGAGCAGAAAAACTGATTGCGCATAATGGCAGAGGGGGGCAACATACAAGTAAAGCTACAATTAGGGCAAGTGACGGTTAACTCGCGGCGTCCGCCGCCCATTACAGGGGATTTCATTTTTCAACTCCTTACCAGCACACTCTAAGTGCCTTTGCGAAACTTTTCACAAACCACTGCTCTCGCATAAAAAAACGGCCAGGAAACAACCTGCCGTTTATGTTTTTGTGACAAACAAACTCTTTGCACTCTTAGTTGCACAACAAAATCAGTATACCATAGTCTACTTAGATACAATAGAGTTGAGTTTGGTATGCCTTGGCCTATCCAGCTTGATTATCAAGAAGCACTTGCCTTCCCACACTACTGTGTCATCAATATTGAGCTGATAACCACTCTCATTGCCTCCCCGTGACTCTTTGGGTTAAGCGATATCAGTGCGTGGGTAGCGGATGCCTGTTCCGTCCCACCCGAGCGTGACCGACCGGCTTAAGCCGCTACACCGCGTAGCAGCTTAAGCCAGTCTGATCACGGATGTAGAGGCGGTTCTCCACGACGGCGAGCTGAGACCAGATCGTGCCGGGTTCCGCCACTTTATAGGTCTTGAGCAGCTTGAACGCGCTTGGGTTCGCGGCGATGACGTAGAGCTCACCAAGATCGCTGAGCACTAAAATGCTCTCACCGGCCACCACAAGAGAGGCAAAGTTTTTCCCCATCCGATTGGGGCTGCTCCAGATCGTTTTTCCACTCTCGCAGTCAATGCAGACAATGCGACGCGAGCGGGCATCCAGCCCGATTACATGATCTTTGACAATCACCGGTGTGGCGAGATACGGGCTTAGCTCCGCACTCTGCCAGGCGACTTTCTGGCCCCCCGCTCCCAGTTCCAAGGCAACAATCGGTTTTGCCTCATGCGAGATCAGCACTCGGTTACGCCAGAGCAGTGGCGTTACAATTGTCTGCTCGTAGAGGCAGGTAACGGGGTATTCCCAGAGGAGGGCATGGGTTTTGGGGTGGAGCCCGACCATTCGCTTTCCCGTGAACGCCACAAGCTGTTGCGTGCCAGCCACCTCACCCAGAACCGGTGAGGCATAGCTGGAGCGGTCGTCGAGAGCTTTCCAGAGCAGCTTGCCCGTCGTACGGTCAAAGGCAGCAATCGATCCCGCTTTTTTCCCGCCCACTGACAAGATGACTTCCTCTCCAACTGCCAGCGCAGAACTTGTCGCGCCGCAGACCGGGAACCACTTATCCCCAATAGGCTCGAGCTCGACGCCCCAGAACTCTTTTGCCAGGTCGTGCTTCCAGATAATTTTTCCGGTGCGGGCCGCAAAGCAGTGGAGCATCCCGCCGAGACCGAGCATGTAGACCTGTCCGCGATCTACTGTAGGGGTAGAGTTGGGGCCTTTGCCTGCTGTGGGATCGGGTGGCGCGAACGTCGAAAGATAGGCGTGTGTCCAGAGTGTCTTACCGGTTTTATCGTCAATAGCGTGGCAGACCTCCTGGCTGACTTTTGTGTCGCGGCTCTGAATAAAGACCGTACCGTCGGCGATCACCGGCGATGAGTACCCAATCCCAAGCGGCACGCGCCACTTCGGTTTAGGGAGGGCCGCTGGCCAGCTTGCTGGGAGCTTTGTCCCCTCGGCGATTCCATTGCGCTGTGGTCCCCGCCACTGTGGCCAGTTGCTCATAAGTAAAACCTCTTCTCTAGCCCACTCACCTAAAGGCAAGGTAGCTCTTGATATTTATCGTATCCAACGATTCACTACCCGACACATTTTGTCGCCCCTTTTGTGTGAACTAGACGCATTCTCAGAGGGATACCTTTGTTGAGGCAGTATTCCACCCAGTTGAGCCCGA
>NZ_JAYUPA010000013.1:0-6967 GCF_043760365.1 Armatimonas sp. | reverse complement strand
CCCGGCTTGCGGGATAGATATGGTCAATCGCGAACGGACCGGGCGAGAACCAGTCAGGCCAGCCGCAGTACTCACAAAGTCGGTTTGCCCGCCGACGCACCTCGGCGTGTTCTTCCGTCGTGAGGCGCATCAGATTGGAAGGATGCCCAGTTTCTGCATGACAATATGTGGCGTTTCCTCGCGTAGCTGCGCCAGCTCCACCACTGCTTCCAAGCGTGTCACCTGCCAGCGCTCCATCTGCGTAAGAAGCGCAAAGCGTTCGTTGTACTCGTCGGGCGTAAGAGTCACTTCTTCGGCCTTTGCATCCAGATCCACCTTACGGCTCCAGAAGTTCTCGGGGAGTCCCTCGGAGATTAGCCGGAGCAGTTCACTCTCGCGATCTATAGCGGGCTCTTTGAACAGCACCGTCGCCATGAGCGAAGCGGCGACTTCCTCCGTCGGTCGGCCCTGCTTCTTCGCAAGAGCTTCAAGACGCCGCTGTGTGGGTTTGTCGAGCGTGATGGTCATGGGGAAATTATATCGCTTAACTTCCCCACGAGGGTTAGCGGGTGATCTTGACGGTGGCGCTGCCTTTCTCATTGCCCGTCTCGGTGACGGTGTAGACGCGGAAGAGGGCACTGGTGCCGCTGGTGGTGAGGCCGACGGTGGTCTCGAAGGTCGTTGCGGCATCAAGGAAGCGCCCGATGGTCTCCTCGGTGATGGTCTTGTAGGTTGTGCCGGGGCAGTGGCGCACCTCGTAGTGGGCGACATGGACCTTGGGATCGGTAAGCGGCAGAATCGTCAGCCGCGCCGTCTCTTGCGCCGCGTCCCACACGCCGCTGGCACTCACCGCAGGCGGCGTCGAGCCAGGGTCGGGGTTGACTTGCGGCAGACTCAGCACAATCGCGTCGTCGGGGAGGAAGAGGCCCGCAATGCGTTTTCGGTAGCTCGTCAGCGCCGTCTTCACCAGCTTCATCTGAGCATCGCGCTCTTTGCGCGCCACCGTGAGCGCCACCCCCGCATTCTCCAGTACCAGATAGGTCGTCGCCAGCCCCGCAACTTTCACCATAAACTGCCCCAGTGTCAGCCCGCCGGGGAGTGTCAGTGGCCCGGTGAAGCTCGCAATGCTCGCCGTGTCAATCTGCCCCCAGCGCGCCGCGACATCACTCAGTACTTTGAGCAAGTCCGCTTGCCCGACCAGGGGGCTGACCGCATCGGGAAGGTTGTGCTCATAGCCCGTCCCGGCGAGCGCCCCCCGCACGGCCCGGTTAAAGGTCGCCACCAGCGGCACCAGCCCCGCCCGCGCCACGTCCTTCTTGCCAATCTCCACGGTGTAGTCCGCAAACGCATCGGTGACGGCAACAATGCCCGCCTCCAGCTCCCCCCGAAGCGTCGAGAGTCCCGCGCGGGTCAATCCGCTACGCAACACTATGGGCTTTCCTAGCTTGGATTCCGCGCTGACCCAGTGCGCCGAGAAAACGTCCATCGTGGATAAATATGTCCCTACAGAACCTAGTGCCATTACTAAACCTCCTGTTGGTGTGGCTTCAGAGCTTTTGCCTGTGCCTTCACCACTTTAGAATACGCCTATAGATTCTATAGATGTTCCGAAAAGTTCTGAAGCCACAAGAAAACTTTCTGTAGCCATGCCCTCAGATGCTGTAGTTTCCCTTCCTAGACCGGACTCGGTGGTCGCTATGAAATTCAACCCACCCGCCTCGTCCCTCGGCACCCTCCCTGCCGCAGGGAGGGTGGATACGAGCCGTGCGAGTAGCCGGGTGGGTTCGATGTGTTGTATACTTTTTGTGCTTGTCCACAAACGAGCCTACTTCACCTTGGCCAGGAGATAAAGAAGTGGCACCTGCCCGTGTTGAGCTGGCAGAGGTAGGATGCACTCTGCAAGACCTACTGCGAAAACCCGGACATCGTTGGATGCCAGGCAATGGCCACAAATCCGCAGCCGTGCGGGGAAGACCAAAACGGAAACGATCCGGAGGAAAACTCCCCCGGATCATCTCTTTTCGTTGATATTGCGATTACGCCCGTGCGACGAGCTGGCGTAGCACGTAGGGCAGAATCCCGCCGTGGAGGTAGTATTCCACCTCGATGGGCGTATCAATCCGCAGAACCACCGGCTGGATTGTCATCGAGCCATCGGCCTTGGTGATGGTCAGCGTCAGGCCCATGCGCGGCGTGATGCCGCCCGCGACGCCCGTCAGGTCGAAGGTCTCCGTGCCATCAAGGCCCAGCGTGGCGGCGCTGACGCCGTCGGGGAACTGGCAGGGGAGGACGCCCATTCCGACCAGGTTGCTGCGGTGGATGCGCTCGAAGCTCTGCGCGATCACGGCCTTGACACCCTGGAGCGCCGTGCCCTTGGCCGCCCAGTCGCGGCTGGAGCCGGTGCCGTACTCCTGGCCCGCGAGAATGACGAGGGGAATACCCGCGGCCTTGTACTCCATCGCCGCATCGTAGATCGCCACGGGCTCGCCTGCGCCGTTGATTTTAGTGACGCCGCCTTCGACGCCGGGCACCATCAGGTTCTTGATGCGGACATTGGCGAACGTGCCGCGCACCATCACTCGGTCATTGCCACGGCGCGAGCCGTAGCTATTGAAGTCCGTGGCGTCTACCCCATGCTCCACCAGGTAGCGCCCAGCAGGCGAGCTGGCTTTAATGGCGCCAGCGGGGGAGATATGATCCGTCGTCACCGAGTCGCCGAGAATGGCGAGGGGGCGTGCGCCCAGCACATCGGCGGCGACACCGGCATCCGGGCCGAAGTTCTCAAAGTACGGGGGGTGCTGGATGTAGGTCGAGTTGTCGTCCCAGGCATAGAGGTCGCCGGTGCTGGAGCTAATCTCCTGCCAGAGTGGGTTCTGCTCGGCAAAGCCTGCGTAGAGTTTTTGGAAGACGGCGGGGTCCTCGGCGCTCCCGATCAGCGCGGCCACTTCTTGCGGCGTGGGCCAGATGTCCTTGAGATAGACTGGGCTGCCATCGCTGCCCGTGCCAAGCGGGGCCGTGGTGAGATCAATGCTCACGGAACCGGCCAGCGCGTAGGCCACGACCAGCGGCGGGGACATCAGGAAGTTGGCTTTCACGTTCTGGTGCACACGCGCCTCGAAGTTGCGGTTGCCCGAGAGCACGGCGGCCACAGTGAGGTTGTTGTCCACGACCGTTTTCTCAATCGCGGCATCCAGCGGGCCGGAGTTGCCGATACAAGTAGTGCAGCCATACCCGACCGTCTGGAAGCCCAGCGTGTCTAAATAGCCCTGAAGCCCCGTCTTGGTCAAGTAATCGGTCACGACGCGCGAACCTGGCCCTAGTGAGGTTTTGACGGTCTCGCGGATGGTGAGGCCATGCTCAACGGCTTTCTTGGCTACTAGCCCAGCCGCTAACATCACGCTCGGATTGGAAGTATTGGTGCAGCTCGTGATCGCGGCGATTACGACATCGCCGTTGGACAGAGATTCGGTTTCGAGTTTACGGTCGGAGACGGGGGAACCGGCCATCGGGAGAATTGCGAAGCGCTTGGGCTGCTCCGCGAGCAAGTCCTCGAACTTCTCCTTGACATCTGTGAGGGCGATACGGTCCTGGGGACGCTTCGGCCCAGCAACACTGGGAACGACGGTAGAGAGATCCAGCGTGAGAAGCTCAGAGTAAGCAAGCTCCCCGGCGGCGGGCATTCCAAAAAGACCCTGCGCCTTGAAGTACTGACGGAACGCATCCACCTGCTCTGTGGTGCGGCCCGTGTTGGTGAGATAGCGGCAGGACTCCTCGTCCACGGGGAAGAAGCCCATGGTCGCGCCGTACTCCGGGGCCATGTTCGCAATCGTCGCCCGGTCGGTCAGGGTCAGCGATGCCGCTCCCTCACCGTGGAACTCCACAAACTTGCCAACGACTTTCGCGGCACGCAGCAGCTCGGTGAGCGTGAGAACGAGGTCGGTCGCCGTCACGCCGGGTGTCAGAGAACCTGTCAAAGTGACACCGACCACATCGGGGGTCAGGAAGTAGACCGGCTGGCCCAGCATGCCCGCCTCCGCCTCGATCCCGCCGACTCCCCAGCCCACAATGCCGAGGCCATTGATCATGGTCGTGTGCGAGTCGGTGCCAACCAGAGTGTCCGGGTAGAAGACGCCCTCGCCGTCTACTAAAACCCCTTTGGCTAGATATTCTAAGTTCACTTGGTGCACGATTCCGATTCCAGGTGGCACCACGGAGAACGTATCAAAGGCCTGCATGCCCCACTTCAGGAACTGGTAGCGCTGCTCGTTGCGGGCAAACTCAATCTCCATGTTTTTCTGGAGTGCATCGCCTCTCTCACTCACATCCACTTGAATGGAGTGATCCACCACTAAGTCAACTGGCACTAGCGGTTCGATAATCTTCGGGTTCTTGCCTAGCTTGGCGGCGGCATCTCGCATTGCGGCCAGATCGACCAGAAGCGGCACGCCGGTGAAGTCCTGAAGCACCACGCGGGCCACAACAAAGGGAATCTCCGCCGTACGCTCCTCATTGGCCGCCCAGTTCGCCAGCGTCTTGACATCGGCTTCGGCGACGCGCACGCCATCGCAGTTGCGTAGCACGGACTCTAGGACAATTCGGATTGAGACGGGCAGCTTAGACACGGGGCCAATCCCTATTTTCTCTAGCTCGGGCAACGAGCAGTACTTACCGGATTTCCCACCGGCGTACGTGAACTCACGAATCACATCAAACATGGACAACTAACCCCTTACCCCACCACCCGGGGCTACCCGGGCAGGGGAACAAATATGATGATTGTATTGTACCTGCACATATGTTATGCTTCCAATGAATTGATTTTATGGAATGGATGTGATTCACGTATGGAACTACGGCAACTCGAAGCATTTGCGACCGTGGCACGGCGGGCGAGCTTTACTCGGGCGGCGGAAGAGCTACACCTCACGCAGCCCGCCGTCACGCGGCAGATTGCGGCTCTGGAGAGTGAGCTGGGTGTGCTGCTCTTTGACCGGCTGGGAAAACGCATTCAGCTCACGAGTGCGGGCGAGACACTCTTAGGCTATGCCGCGCATATTTTGCGCCTCACAGAGGAGTCCCAGGAAGCGCTTGCCGAGCTGGCGGCAGGACGAGCAGGGCGTATTGCTATCGGGGCGGCAAGTACGTTGGCAACCTACGTCCTGCCCGCACTGCTGACGCGCTTTCGACAAGAGTACCCCGGCATAGAACTCTCTCTGCGCACGGGGCTCTCTGCGCGTGTTCGGGAGCTGGTGCTGAGCGGGGTGGTTGATGTGGGGCTAGTGACGACCGAGGGGGAGCCGGTGGAGTCGGAAGGCGCATTGCAGTCTGAATCACTAGGTGTCTACGAGACCGTGCTGACAGTTCCCCCAGGACACGCGCTTGCCGCACGGGCCAGTGCCACCGTCGCCGAGCTTGCGGGCGAGCCACTTCTCGCCATGACGGAGGGAACCAACCTGCGCACCTACGCCGAACACGTCCTCGCCGATGCGGGCGTGGCGGCAAGCGTCACGATGGAGCTGGACTCCGTCGAGGCGATCAAGCGCATGGTTGAGGCCGGGCTCGGTATTTCCTTACTTCCCCGTGTTGCAGTGGCTTCCGAAGTGGCAGCGGGACGCTTGGTCGCCCTTACCCTAACCGGAGTCCCGCTCCCGGAGCGGCATATCGTGCTTTTGCGCCGCCGGGATAAACACGTCACCGTGCCGCTGCTGGCGTTCATTGGGCTAGCAACCAGTAGAGTCGTGCCACAGACGCATTATCCATGAGCGTTTTTCGGGTTTGCTGACGATCTTTCTCAATCCGCCATTTTGTCCGGTGGCCTCCATCGGAGTCTCTCAAGTGTGTCCAGGCGAAGTTGCCGCAGGCTTCGGCGCGGGCGCGGAGATACGGTGCGTTGGTCTCGTGGTGCAGCTCCAAAAACGCCTCGACCAGCAAATGCGAAAAATTGGCTTCGTCGCGGAAGGCTTGCGTGCTCGGCTCTACAAACACTTTTTCACTCGCCTGTGCAACTCGGTTTGCTTCCGTCAGATAGTGCTTCTCGTCGGTGGCTTTCCACAAACTGAGGTTTGCCCGAAGCATGAGCGCAGCATTATACGTCCACTTTGTATGCTCTTTCTTACCCTCTAAGCTACAGTTATCGAGGAAAAGTCCATCGGTGTCTTGTAAACTAGCGTTTGTCCAGGCTACAATTCGTTTAGCCCAACCGACATAGTACGTGGGGTTCAGGTGCCGGGCAACCGCAAGCGCTGCCATGGCGCTGGGGCCATTTGAACAAGTGTTCTTACTCTTGCGATCCTCGCGCCAGTAGATGCCGCCACCGAGTTTTTCGTCCCAACCTGAGAGCACAAAACGCAGCGCCTCCACGGCGCGCAGAAGATACTTGCGCTCGCCGGTCTTCTCGTAGGCCTCGACAAAAGTGAGCACCATCCAGGCATTGTCGTCGTAGTACTTGTCCGAGTTACCGGGCGAGGAGAGATAAGCATCGTAGCCAGGAATCAGGGCGCGGGTGTCCCAGTAGCCCTGAAGGCCCTCGAAGAACGCGGCGATTTTTGCTTTATCGTCCGACCCGACGAGCATTGAGAAAGCCACTCCATTGCCCCACATAAACTCCCAGGGGAGCGCTTTGGGATCGGCTGGTATGGCGGGGTGAAATTTCTTAGCTCTCTCCTCCCAAAAATTTCGGAGGCAGTAGCCCGTTGTCGCGCTCGCACGCTCACGCCAGAGATCACGTCGCATGTTTTAGCTTTCTGAGCTGCACAAGCGCCTGGGCCAGCAGCATCTGATTATACGCCGAATTGAGCCAGGTGCTGGCCCCGGATGAGTGCGGCAGCGGCAAGTAAATCCGACCATCGTCTTTTGTAAACACCTGCCCGATTAGCTCCTCAAGTGGCGATTTGGAGAGAAATGTCTTGATGGCGAGCCCGCCAAAGAGTACGATAGCGCGTGGCGCAACGGCAGCAAGCTCTGCATCCAACCAAGTGCGGCAGAGCTT
>NZ_JAYUPA010000012.1:0-2488 GCF_043760365.1 Armatimonas sp. | reverse complement strand
CGGCGGCGGTGTCAAAGCCTAAATCATCAACGCTCAGTGTCAGTTCGCCGCCTTCGGGGAGATAGCAAAGAAGCCAGCCGTCGCCAATGAGGCAGCGTGCGCCCGTGTCCTCGGTAAGAATGCGCTCCTGTGCCGGGATGCCTGTGGTGAAGTCGCGCTCCTCTAGCAGAGAGCGTAGGTGGCGCACCTGCCAGGCTCCGGAGAAGTGCAGCGCCTCGCTCCAGTGCGTGTCGGCAAATGCAATCGCGGGGTGGCGGCTCGAATCAAAGAACTGCCAGACATCCTGGCAGCCGTAGGTGACGCCACACGCCCCCGCCAGCACCGAGCGCCAGAGGGAGATCCGGACGTCGTCGTCGCGGAAGCGGCTCGTGTCCGGCTTCCAGTTGATCGGGTGGTTCTCGTAGTTGGGCTCCGCATCCAGTGTTGGCTTGACGGGCAAAAGCGCGTAGTCTTTGTCCACCATCGCCGCGTTGTCAATGTGGCGTGCGCCGTGTCCGGACTGAATCTGATTGAAATCCAGCCAGTCCTCGGTGTGAAAATCCGTGCTGGAATGGCAGCCGCCCTGGGGGTGGAAGGTAATCAAGTGATTCGGGTCGGAGTCGCGTAGGGCCTGCCCTAGCTTACGAAACGTCTCTTTTTCGTCGTCGGTCTGTGGTTTTCTATCGCCACCGTTGATCCAGATCAGATTCTCGCGGTGCAGGTAGCGCAGGCCCAGCCACTTGCCGTAGGCGTAGGCATTTTGTGGATTGAAGACGACCGGCCCGGCTCCCCACGCCTTCACGACTTTATCGCCCCAAGTGGGAAGTAGCCCGACAATCAGGCCCAGCGACTCTGCGTACTCTAAGACGGTGTCCACGTGGGCGAAGTAGCGCTCGTTGGGTTTTGTCGGGTCGAGGTCATAAAGCGGCAGATCACCGTTTTGATTCGGCTCGGTCAGCCCGTCGAACTCCGCGAGCAAGACGGTCTGAATCACCGTGAAGCCCTGCTCGGCGCGGACGTCTAAATAATGCTTCGCCTCCTCAAGCGTCAGGCGATGAAACAGCTCCCAGGCGGTGTCGGCGAGATAGAAAAACGGAGTCTGGTCGTCCCACTGAAGAAAGCGGCCATTGTCGGTGACGCGAAGGTTCATGGACGCATTTTACCTGAGCTACAGACGGATGTCGCCTTTGAAGATCACAAGAACGAGTATGCCATCAAGAAGTGTGAGAAAAAAAGCGTAGCCAAACCAGTGCCAGTGGAGCATTTGAAACACGGCAAAGACAGCCAGAGCCAGTGCGAGGCAGAACGCGACGTGCTTGGGGCGCAGTTCTTCAAGATACAATCCCACCCCAAGAAGAACCAGGAGAGTTATAGG
Organism: Armatimonas sp.; assembly: GCF_043760365.1. Classification (GTDB taxonomy): domain Bacteria; phylum Armatimonadota; class Armatimonadia; order Armatimonadales; family Armatimonadaceae; genus Armatimonas. The sequence continues at coordinate 1,134 of NZ_JAYUPA010000012.1, read as the reverse complement.
AAGAAAAAGCAGACCTTTCATAAAAAGCATTTTATCGCCGATGCGCTACAATGGCCTTATGAAACCCTTGATGGAGGATACGCCACCTGAGATTGAGGAGCGCTGGCTGGCGGGCTTGCGCAAGCGCACCCCCGCGGAGCGGTTTCGGCGTGTGGGGGAGCTCAACGCCATGCTGAATCAGCTTGCTCTTGCGGAGACCCGCCGCCGCCACCCCGACGCAAGTGAGTATGAGCTTCAGTTGCGCGTGGCCTCACGCCGCATTCCCGCGGACCTTATGCGTAAGGCGTTCGGTTGGAACCCTGATAAAGAGGGCTACTAGCCCATGCTGCCCGAGCCACTTCAAGTTGTTAAGCGTCTGATCGAGACATTTGATAAATTGGGGATTGCCTACCTTGTCGGTGGCTCTGTGGCAAGCTCCGTGGTTGGTGTTGAGCGGGCGACGCAAGATGTAGACTTTGTTGTTGCACTGGCGGAAGCTCAGGTGGAAGCACTGACACAGGCGCTCACCGCCGACTTCTACGCGGACGCAGATCTTCTGAATGAGGCAATCATACACGGCTCGTCGGCGAATGTGATCCATCTGCCCACGATGATCAAAGCGGATATTTTTATCTCCCCAAACACTGCGTTTGCACACTCGCAGATGGAGCGTCGGCTCCGTTTACCCCTGCTTGGCGACAGTGCGCCACTGGTTTGTGTTACTAGCCCCGAGGACATGATTTTGCAAAAGCTGCGCTGGTATCGCTTAACAGGCGAGCGCTCCGAAAAACAGTGGGGGGATGTACAGGGAATCTTTCGGATTCAACAAGCAGCCCTAGATCAGAGCTATCTGACCGACTGGGCAAAAGAGCTAGAACTCACCGATTTGCTGATGCGAGCCCGTGAGGAAGCAGGACTGGCCTGAGCATTCCTGGACAATTTGTGCAACGTTTTGTTCCGGTGTGCCGAGGACTTGGAGAATACTCTCATGTGCTCGGTCGTTGCTGTGCAGGTAGGTTTCTTCCAGGGGCCAGACATGGTGATCGCTGAAACAGTCCCACGCCCATTTAGAGGATTCAGAGCATACTACCGGAGCCGCTTCAACGGGAACAAGCGCGAGAAGAATTACGCAAATAAGCGCTCGCCAAACCAGTA
>NZ_JAYUPA010000011.1:0-6978 GCF_043760365.1 Armatimonas sp. | reverse complement strand
GGCTCACCCAAGGCAAAGACAGCGGTGAGGCTGGCCCCCTGCGCGGGGGGAAGGGCAGCACCTGGGAGGGCGGTGTCCGCGAGCCGACGATTGCCGCGTGGCCTGGAAAGATCGCCCCCGGAAGCGCCTGTGATGCCGTGGCGGGGACAATAGACTTTCTGCCGACCTTTGTCAAGCTCGCGGGAGGCAGCGTGCCCACGGATCGCAAGATCGACGGCAAAGATATCGCGCCGCTGTTGCTGGGCAATACCAAAAAATCTCCCCACGAGGCCCGCTACTATTTCAACGGCTACAACCTCCAAGCCGTGCGCTCCGGCCCCTGGAAGCTGGCCATTGCGCCGCAGAACGAGGGAATGGGCAAGGCAGGTGAGACTGTTCCCGCCTCACTCGAAAGCCCCCGCCTCTACAACCTAGATGCCGAGATCGGGGAGCGTACCGATGTCGCGGCGGCGCACCCCGACGTGGTGAGCCGATTGAAGGCGCTGGCTGTGGCGATGGCTTCCGAGCTGGGTCAGGGAAAGCCGGGCGTGCGACCGGCGGGCGCGGTGCAGAACCCGGTGACGCTCTACCCCTTTGAGGAGAGCCCGAAAGCCACCCCTGCCAAGCCTATGAGCTTGGACACGCTCAAAGTGGGCGACATGCTGAGTGGCACACAAGCACCGCAGGTAGTGAGGTGTCCGCTGACGATCTCTTGCACGCTGGAGGGCAAGCCACAGAGCGGCGTGCTGGTCGCCCACGGCGGCACTGCCACTGGCTACGCGCTCTATCTCAAAGACGGTCACGTGGTCTTGGCCGTCCATCCGTCGGGTGGGGAGCTGATCCGCCTGACTTCTCCCGAGACGCTTCCCGAGAACGCCGCGCTTGAAGCACGGATTGCTACCGATGGCACGCTGAGCCTGAAAGTGAACGGGCAGACCGTCGCCACCCAAAAACTCAGCGGCCCCCTCACTCGCCAGCCGCAAGAGCCGTTCTGCGTCGGATTCGACAGCGACAACCCGGTTGACCCTGCTTATGAGGGTACGTCGCGCTTCACCGGGACAATTCGTGCACTGAAAGTCAGCACCAAAGAGTGAGCACGATAAACGCCCAGCGCCAAGCACTCCAGAAGTTGCTCTTTCCCGGCGGCATCTCTCGCCTCTGGTGCCCGACGCTCACGCACTTTCAGGCCGCACGCACCCCTGACCCCGAGCGCATCCAGGCGCATCTGACCACACTCTCGCCCGATGTCAAAGGCATTCTCGTCCCCGGCTCCACCGGCGAGGGCTGGGAAATGACCGACTCCGATATTCGTGGCCTACTCGACATAGTGCTTGCGGCTGCGGCAGAGCAAGGGATTCGCGTGCTGATCGGCGTGCTGAAAACCTCCACGGACGAGGTGCTCGCCTGCTTGGACGCGCTGGAGCCGCTGCGCACACACCCGGCGGTGGTCGGGGTGACGATCTGCCCGCCCAAGGGCAGTGATCTCACCCAGAAAGCTCTCTTTGACGGTCTCGTGCAGGTGCTCTCCCGTGGCTGGCCGACGGCGCTCTACCAGCTCCCGCAAGTCACCCAAAACGAGCTTGCCCCCGAGACCGTCGCCGCGCTGATCCGTGAGTTTGCCAATGTCATTCTCTTCAAAGACACCAGCGGCGAGGATCGTGTGGCGCAGAGCGGCCTCGACTTTGGCGGCGTCTTTTTGGTGCGCGGCGCGGAGAAAAGTGGCTATGCGCCCTGGCCACGCACCAATGGCGGCCCCTACGATGGCTTTCTTTTAAGCACCGCCAACGTCTTCGCCCCCGAGCTGTCCGAAGTGCTACGTCTTCTTGACTCTGGTGAGCAAGCTGCCGCCGAGGCACTCTCCCAAAAGCTCGAAAGCGCCGTGAGTGCCGCCTTCGCGCTCGTGGCTAAGTTTCCGCACGGCAACGCCTTCGCTAATGCCAACAAAGTACTGGATCATTGGATGGCCTATGGCGAGGCGGCTCAGGACTTCGAGCCGCCACTGCTCTACAGCGGCGTGCGCCTGCCTCCGCATTTTATTGCAAGCGGCGGAGATATCTTGAAGGCACACGGGCTACTGCCAGAGAATGGCTACATAGTTTCTAAGGCCGGGTAGAGTAGAATAGGGGTATGCAAGGAGCCAAGTCGGTCCTGATCACCGGGGGAACTGGCTTTATTGGGAGTGCACTGGCTCGCGCGGCGCTGGAGCGTGGGTGGAGCGTGCACCTGCTGGGCCGTGATTTCTCGCGTGTGGAGAGCCTGCTCGCGGTGGGAGCCCGCGCCATTTCCTGCGACTTGCGCGATAAGACAGGGGTTGCTGCGGCCTGCGAGGGTCAAGATATGGTGTTCCATGTGGGCGCACTCTCCGCGCCCTGGGGCGACCCGGCGGAGTTCTACGCCACCAATGTCGAGGGCACCGAGAATATTCTAGCAGCCTGCCGAACCCACAAAATAGCGCACTTGGTGCATGTCTCGTCGCCAAGTGTGGTGTTTACGGGGCATGGTCAGCACAACCTCCCCGACGACGCGCCCTACCCGACGCGCTTTGCCTCGGTGTACTCCCAGACCAAGAAGCTTGCGGAAGACCGAGTGAATGCGGCTTTTGCGGAGGGCAGCGGGCTAAGCGGCGTGATCCTGCGCCCCAAGGCGGTTTTTGGGCCGGGAGATACCTCGCTCCTGCCGCGTCTGATTTCTGCGGCTCGTGCGGGGCGTTTGCCACGCATCGGGGATGGCAAAAATTTAGTCGAGCTGACGTATATAGACAACGTGGTTGCGGCGCTGCTCTGCGCCGCCGATGCACCCAAAACGGCGCTGGGGAGGACTTTTACGATCACCAACCACGAGGCGGTGCCGCTCTGGGAGGTGATTGCTCAGGTGCTCTCGGGGCTGAAGATTCCGTGGCAGCCCCGCACGATTCCCCTGCCGCTGGCACTTCTTGCGGCGAGCCTGATGGAGCGCAAGGCAAAGCGTACGGGTAAAGAGCCCTTGCTCACGCGCTACACCGTGCAGCTTCTAGCCCGCACCCAGACCTACGACACCCAGCCATCCCGAACACTTTTGGGCTACACTCCCCACGTCACGCTCTCCGAGGGGATCGCACGGACGATCCAGGCGCTCACATGAGATTTGAAATGCTGACCACGGGTTACTGCCTCGCCGACGAAAGCCATGTGCTATGCGGCGGACGCCGAGGCGTGCCTGTTCGCTGTCCTGCTCGCGCTGGGCTGTTTGAGCACCCGCAAGGCCGTATTCTCTTTGACACGGGCTATGCGGCGACGCACCTCTTCGCCGCCGCCGCGCACTTTCCGTATAAACTCTATCTGCGTGCCACGCCTGTTTTTACCTCGCCCGAGGAGAGCCTCGCGGCACAGCTTGACCCTAATACCTTTGGCACTATTGACACGATCATCGTCAGCCACTTTCACGCGGACCATATCGCCGGGCTCAAAGACTTTCCTGAAGCTCGCTTTATCGCTAGCGCCGAGGGACTGCGGGAAGTGCAGAATCGCCGGGGCTTGGGTGCCCTGAAGCGCGCTTTTCTGCCCGAGCTTCTGCCGACAGATTTTGCCGAGCGTGCGACGCTTCTGGAGCGCTTTACAGGCCCCGAGCTAGCGCCGTTTGGCCCAACGCACGATCTCTTTGGCGATGGTCTCCTCCGGCTCGTGCACCTGCCCGGCCATGCACGCGGCCAGCTCGGGCTCCTCGCACAGACCAGCACGGGCACGGTTTTTCTCGTCGCCGATGCCGCCTACTGCCGCCAGGCAATCCGTGAGAACCGCCCGCCGCATCCGATAACCAATCTCTTCACGGACAACGGCGCGGCGGTGCGTGAGACACTGGCCAAGCTCCATGCCTTCGCCGCTGCCCACCCGGCGGTCTTACTCTACCCCACCCACTGCACGGAGACTGATCCGTGAGAGTGCTGATAACGGGGAGCCGTGCGCCCGTGGCCATTCTGCTCGCCCGCTCGCTGCACGCCGCCGGAGCCGTGGTCTACACTGCCGATAGCCTTCGTCCTAACTTTGGGCAAAATAGCCGCACCGTCACCGAGGACTTTTGCGTGCCCTCGCCGCGCTTCGCTTCCCATGACTGCCTTGCGACACTCGCACGCCTTGCACGAGACAAACAGCTTGATGCAATTATCCCGACCTGCGAGGAGACCTTCGCGCTGGCGGCGGGGCGCACTGCCTTGCCACCGTCGGTGCGCTTGCTCTGCCCTGATATTGCGATTTTAGACCAGCTCCATCACAAAGGGCGCGGGATCGCCTTTGCTGCAAGCCTCGGAATAGCCACGCCCGAGACTTGTGCCCAGCCTGATGTCACGCGCGATGGCATTCTCAAGCGTGCCTACTCGCGCTTCTCCAGCCATGTGATTCCGCTCCGGGGCACGCAAGAACAGCGCCAGAAAGCTGCGGATAAAAAGCCCACAGACGATGGAGGGGACGGCGAGTGGGTCTGGCAGGAATGGATCTTGGGCAAGGCACTCTGCACCTACAGTCTCTGCCATAATGGGCAAGTTCTCGCCCACGCCGCCTACCGCACACCCTACACCGTCGGTCTGGGGGCGGGAATCTTCTACGATGCCGTGCACGGCCCCATGTATGACGCGTCACTGGCGGCGGCACAGAAACTGGCTGCGGAAACGCACTACACCGGCTCTCTCTCGCTAGACTTTATCGAGGAAGCCACAGGCCGCCTGGTTCTCATCGAGATCAACCCAAGAGCCACGATGGGGCTGGCATTGCTTTCCCATCAGCCCGCGTTCGCCGTGTGCTGGAAAACTTTATTGGGGGGTGACAAGGCACCAGAGAAAGTAGTGCCGGGCACCGGGCGGCGGCAGCTCAAAGCAGCCATGCTCTTGCTGGGGAGAAAGCGCAGCTGGCGCGATGTTTTTACCACGCCCGATGTTCTGAGTGATCCCAATGACCCCGGCCCCGCACGCGCCGCCTTGTGCATCTATCTGTCCTATGCCTGGCAAGCAAAGAAGAAAAAGCTGAGCACGCTGGCTTTCTCAACGCACGATATTGAGTGGAATGGGTAAATGACGTGGAACCGATGAGTGAGTTGCCGCTGCTCCTGCGCCGCTTCCCCGAGCTAGCGCCGCATTTCCCGTGGACACCGCTCCTGCCTGAGGTGCCGACGCCGGTGACATTTTTGCCAGAGCTGGGCCTCTGGGTGAAGCGCGATGATCTGGCGTGCCCGCGCTACGGCGGCAACAAGGCCCGCAAGTTCGAGTGGATTCTGGGTGAGCTGAAGGCGCAAAAGAAGCAGCACTTTCTCACTTTTGGCGGGCTCTGTAGCAACCACTGCACGGCGGCGGCGATCTACGGGCGTGCCGCCGGGCTGGACGTGACACTGTGCTTTGTCCCGACGCCGCTTCAAGAGAACGAGTACAAAGAGCTACTGCTCCAGGCGCATTTGGGCGCACGGCAGGTGTTACTCGGGCCGGGAACACTCCCACTGCTCCGCCTGCCACGCGTCCCCCCAGCGGGCTCGACAGTCGCGGGGGTAATGGGCTACGTCAATGCGGGACTGGAGCTTGCCGAGCAAGTGCGGCAGGGCTGCTTGCCAAACCCGGAGCTTATTTATATTGCGGTCGCCACCAAAGGCACGGCGCTCGGGCTGGCGATGGGGCTCGCGCTCTCCGGGCTGGAGCCGCTTCCCACGCTCATCGCTGTGGAGACCGTGACACCCGCCTGGCAACGTGCCCGCCTGTTTCTACCGACACCGCAGCGGGCGCTCCAGCGGCTGCGCGCCCTCTCGCCCGAAGCGCAGCGCCGCCTGCCCGAGAGTGTCACTGCGCTCGCCTGCGAGAGCCGCAAGGGCTTTGACCAAGAGCCACTGGGAATCGTCTCCGCACCCGTGCTCGCCGCGCTCCGCCAGGCACAGGCGCTGGGCCTCACGCTGGATACGCACTTTAGCGCTCGTGCTTGGGCGGCGCTGCAAGCGGATCGGGGGCAGTGGCAGAGCAAGCGGGTACTGTTCTGGCACACCCACGGCCAAGCCCCAGCAGAGGACCTTACTGCTGCCGAGGAATCGGGTGTGCGCCTGCCACCCGCTCTGGAGCGTGCGGCGCAGCAGGCACTGAGGAGGCACTGAGGAGAACGCAATGCTCTTAACTTTTTTACGCCACTATCTCGGCGCACGCTGGCGCTTCACGCGGCTTGAGGGCGACGCGCTGACGAACTTCCAGAACGCACACGTGCGGCGGCAAGTGGCGTTTGCTAGCACACACTCACCGTTCTATCAGAAGCACTGGCAGGGCTTGGATTTATCAGACTGGCAGGTGTTGCCCACCGTGGACAAGCGGCTGATGATGGCCAGCTTTACTGAGTTTAATACGCGCGGCGTCAACGGCGATACGGCGATGGCTATGGCGCTCGCCGCCGAGACGAGCCGGGATTTTCGCCCGACGGTGCCAGGAACGGATCTGACGGTGGGACTCTCCACGGGAACCTCGGGGCACCGGGGGATGTTTCTGGTCTCGCCGCAGGAGCAAGCCGCGTGGGCGGGGGCAATTCTGGCACGCGTGCTCCCCGGGCCGATCTGGCGGCGACGCGGCTGGCGCGTCACGCTCTTTCACCGGGCAACCAGCAATCTCTACGAGCGAGCGCGGAGCCGCCGGGTTCAGCTTCACTACCACGATCTCATGCAGCCACTGCCTGAGGCCGTCGCTGCCCTCAACGCCGAACAGCCGCACCTTCTGCTGGGGCCACCGACGCTGCTTGCCAAGCTCGCTGACGAGCGCCGGGCGGGGCGGCTACGGATTCAGCCCGAGCGGGTGTTCTCCGTGGCCGAGGTGCTGGAACCCCAGGACGCCGAGCAGATCGCCAGCGCCTTTACGCTTGCCGCGCTGGATCAGATCTACCAGTGCACCGAGGGCCTACTCGCCGTGAGCTGCCCGCACCACCGGCTTCATATTATGGAGGACTTAGTCGCGATCCAGACCGAGGCGCTGGGCGAGGGGCGCGTCACGCCCATTGTCACCGATCTCTGGCGCAC
>NZ_JAYUPA010000010.1:0-2490 GCF_043760365.1 Armatimonas sp. | reverse complement strand
AGTACGCTCCTTCGGGTAGAGTGCCGATTCGTCCGCTGACATCTTCGTCGGTAATCGCATCACGTAGTTCGGAGAGTCCTTCGGGACGAAATGATAGGTAATCTCTTGCTGTTTCCCTAAAGAGGGTTTGCCAAGGAACCTCACCATAGGTCAGAGTCATATCCAAAAAAAGAGAGGCACGCTCATAGCGGCGAGGGTCATGCTCGGGTGCAAAGTGTAAGTTGCTCTCTTTAAGCTTGAATGGTTGAGTGGTCGGGGGAACGGATGTCTGTGCCGGGATACGTTTGGGCAAGTTCGCTTCTACTTCACAATAATCTATGCTTAGAAATTCCATCAGGGGGAGGGGAACTTGCGTACTGAGAGTACGGTAGGCCAGCCACTGATCTGCATCTTCGAGGGTGATTTCTAGCATCTTGGCGATTTCCTCGACACGAAACAAAGGCACGAGAAGTTCGTCACAGTTTTCCTTCCAAACCCGATCCCATGAGTCAAAACTATGCTCGTGCACGTCATGAAGACCAACGACGAAGTGTCCTAGAAAGGCAAGATACTCCCACTCGATGGTCGCGGGAAGTTTTCTGGGAAACCTATTTAGGAAGGGTGAGCCGAAGTCGTCCCGTTCCGCCCAGCGAGCAGCCGGATAGGTTTGTCTCGTCTTTGGGCTCATTTTTTGTCTACCTCGTAGTGCACCCAGTGCTTCTGCAGGCGCCACTGCACTAAAGTCAGGCCCAGAATGATGATGAAGATCACCCAGGCAATCGCACTGGCGTAGCCCATCTTGAAGTAGCGAAATGCGTTGTTGAAGAGATATAAGACCGGAACCAGCAGTGAGTCTAGCGGACCTGTGCCACCGTCGCCGCCCCCGATCACATAAACTCTGTCGAACTCTTGAAGAGCGCCAATCGTGCCCATGATCAAGTTGAAAAAGATATAGGGCGAGAGCAGGGGCAACGTGACATTGCGAAAGCGCTGCCAGAGGTTCGCTCCGTCAATCAGTGCGGCCTCAGTGAGGCTCTGGGGGACACCTTGTAGCCCTGCGAGCCAGAGGATCATTCCGCCGCCCGCGCCCCAGAGACCCTGAACAATCAGGCCAGGTTTAGCCCACTCGGGGACTCCAAACCAGCCGGGCGGCGCGACACCAAACCAGGCCGTGAGGGTCTCTTTCCAGAGCGCGTTGAGAAGCCCCTTGTTCGGGTCGCCCGCCAGCAGCCACACCCAGAGAACCGCGCTGGCGATCGCGGGGACGATACTGGGAATGTAGAACGCCGTGCGGTAAAAGTTCATCCCCTTCACTTTTTGGTTGAGCAATAGCGCAATCGAGAGGCCCGTCACCATGCCCAAGGGAATGCCGTAGAGCGAGAGGAAAGTCGCGTTGCCGATGGCCTTCATCAGCAGCTCACGGTCATCGGTGAGCAGCTCTTTAAAGTTTCCCAGGCCCACGGCGCGCGCCGGGTGGAGCACATCGTAGTCGGTGAAGGCGAGCATTGCACTGGTGAGAATCGGCCCGAGGGTGAAGAGGAGAAAGCCTATCACCCACGGCGCGGCCATCAGCCAGCCCGCCAGTGCCTCTTGTTTTGCCATACGGCTCTTGCCGAGCTGTTGCTTGCCGCGCCAGGCTCCGTAGCTGATGCCAATGAGCCCCAGCATTCCGACAATGAGAACCGGAGGTGTCCAGTTAAAGAAGGGCAAGCTCTCGCGGGCGAAAGACTTATCCAGCTCTTTTTGCACCAGCGCCTGCTGCTCTTTGAGCGCTGCCTCCGGGCTCTGCGCTCCCTGACAGGCCCGCTCCATGGCGCGCACATGGGCATCCCAGAGCTTCTGCCCGATAAAGGTCACCGGGCGGTAGCGGGCGTGGGGGAGCATGTCAATGTAGGCCTTGAGCGCCGTCTGCAAGCGCGTATTCCCCGGAGAAAACTCGCGAAACAGCATCACGTTTACATTTTTATTGGCCGAGAGCCGGAAGACATAGGGCCGCCCAATTTTCTTGTTGTAGTTCGTTTGTGCCTGATTATAGATCCGATAGCCCTCTTCGCTGGAGAGGAACCGGATAAACTCCCATGCCTCCTTAGGGTGCGCCGTTCCCTTGGGAATCGCCAGGGAGAACCCGCCCGTCCAGGTGATGTGCGCGTCTTTTTCCTGGGCAAAACGCCCTCTGCGTGCAATGCGCTCCGTGGGCGAGGGGGGAGGCGCAATGGCGAAGTCCAGATCCGGGGCGTAGCGGGCGATATTGCCCACCATCCAGTCGCCGTTGATTACCATCGCCACTTTGCCGGTGAAGAAAGGGTCCAGCTCGCCGCTCTGGAAGCCGGACTGATAGACACTGACTTTCCCGTAGCCCCCCAGATCGTCGTAGAGCTGCTTCATGAAGGTCATGGAGGTGACATTCTCCGGGGCGGCCAGGGTGCAGGTCTTGCCGTCCGGGCTCATGAAGCTGCCGCCGTTCATCCAGGAGTAGATATAGAACCAGGAGTTTCCAAAATTGGGGATAAA
>NZ_JAYUPA010000009.1:0-6990 GCF_043760365.1 Armatimonas sp. | reverse complement strand
CCTTTTCCTGGTACTTCGGTGCGGCAGTCAGCACCAGTGTCTTCGGATCCGATCCTTCGGTGCGTAGCGGCCAGGCTTGCGCGATGTCGAACTTTTCCGGGAGTGTCAGAACCAGTTTTAGCTCCTCGCTGCTGACTTCAATAATCGTGGTACCCTTGCCTTGCATCTCAGACCGCGCCCTTAGCCCGCAGGAGCTTCTCCACTTGCGTGTGTCCGTTTTGCTGGGCTGCCCTGAGCGGCGTGAAGCCATCGGCCTGCTCGGTATTGGGATTGGCTTTTGCATTGAGCAAGAGCGCCACCAGAGGCGCGACCACGGACTCGGGCTTATCCGCCACGGCGGAGTGGAGCGGCGTCACGCGCATCGCATTTTTGCTTACCGCGTTGGGGTTGGCGTGCTCTTCCAGCAGCAGCTTGGCGCAGTAGTGGTGCCCAAAGAACGCCGCAAGGTGCAGCGCCGTGAAGCCATCGTGGGAGACTTCCAGCGCCCGATCCCGGTGCAGGTGCAGCAGTACGGAGACATCGCGAATTCGGCCCAGCGCCGCCGCTTCAAAGATCGAGAGCGTCTCTCGCCGGGCTTCCCCAATCGCCGCCGCCAGCGCCTTTCGCCCGTGGTAGAGCGCCAGCAGTGAGACCGGCAGGCCGTCTGGAGTGGAGGCGCTGGCAAGCGCGGGGTTGGCGATGAGCGCCTCACGGGCCGCCGCTTCATCACCCTTTGTCGCTGCCACTATAAACTCAGATTCCGTCATGGTGACATTCTACCCCCAATAAAAGAAGGTATTAGAGCAGGCTCATGAAGACAAAGTGGCAGGCGCTGGCGGCCAGTACCATCACGTGCCACAGATCGTGGTAGTGGAAAGCGCGGCCTGGCTTGGGGTTGGGGTGCTTGACACAGATCGCTCCGCCGATACTGTAGATCAGACCGCCCAGTCCTAGCCAGAAGAGAGCAGTTAGTGAAAGTGTTTTGACGATAGGGACGATGGCGATAAGAAAGACCCACCCCATGAGAATAAACAAAAGCGCTTGAAGCCAGTGCGGGACGCGCTGTTTCAGGGCCCAGTCTACGACAATCCCAATAACGGCCAGGCCCCAGATGATCCCAAAGAGCGTCCAGCCCCAGCCGCCACGCAGTGGCAAGAGACAGAGCGGGGTGTAGGTACCCGCGATGAGCAAGTAGATCCCCGTGCGGTCTAGGCCGTAGAGAATGCTCTCAACCTTCTCCGAGACGCGCAGGCTGTGATAGAGCGCACTGCCCGTAAAGAGCAGGATCAGGGTCGCGCCGTAGATCGAGAACGCCGTCGCGCGCCATGGCTCGCCGCGTGACCAGACCAGCAGCAAGACGAGTGCCGCCACACCGAGCAAGGCACCGATGCCATGCGAGAGTCCGGAGAACGGATCTTTGAGCTTCATGGTTTCATTTTACCGGCGCAGCAGGTCCCTTAGCCAGCCAAAAAGATCGAAGCGGCTCGCATGGGCGGTCTGGGTCGGTTTAGACGAGGGCGGCGCAGGCGGCTGACCGAGTGTCGGCTCCTCTAAAAAGCTGCGGCGGTAGGTCAGCTCCGCTACAATCGGTTTCTCGTACTTCGTGGCTTCCGCGAGGGTCTTGAGCTTGTTGTCGGCCATCACCTTGGCGACGATGTCCGCAAAAGGCCGAATGTTTCCGGTGTTGATCTTACGGTCCAGTAGTGTCGCCAGGCCCGCCTCGCTCTTGACCACATCGCTGATGGTTCCGGTGAGCTTGGTGCCATCGGGGAGGGGAATGCTGATCGGATCGTTCTCAGGCCAGTACGATGCCTTGGCCTGCTTGATCTGCGCCACGCGGTAGGCGGCGCTGCGACGGCCCGCGCGCTGCCAGATCGCGGTGAGGCGTTTGTCTTCGATGATCTTCGTGACCGCATCCTTGCCCGAGAGCTCCGCGCCCGTTGCCGGATCCACGACGGTGAGAGTGCGGTCGGTCTGGATATCGAGGCCAAACTGGCGGAAGTCCTGCTGAAACGCCGCCGGGTTCTCTTTTTTCTCTAGGGCCAGCGCCTTGCAGATATCCTGCTCACCACTGCCATCGGCCATCGTGACGAACTGGATAAAGCCCACGGAGACGTAGCCCGTGTCGTAGGTCTGGGTGGTCTCAAAGCCGCCTTCGAGGGCGCTGACCTGAGCGAAGCACTTGCGCTCACAAGGGGAGAAGCCCGCCTCATTGAAGAGAATTGCAAGCTCTGTCTCCGGGATGTCTTTGACGCGCTTGCCGTAGGAGACCACGCCCTTGGCAAACCTATAGTAGGCGAAGCGGTCTTTGTCGAAGCGTACATTGTCTCGGTAGATGTAGGGCTCGTCGTTGTCGTCGAAGCGGATCGTGTACTGCATCGGCGTGATCGCGCTGTGAAATGCGGCGGGCGGGTTCCCGGCGGCGGCGAGGAGGGCGGCGGGTGCTGGGCCTGGATACGATGGCGTCGCCTGTGGTTTTGGCATCGGCGACGGTCCCGCCGAGGCCACGGCGACCGTATTGGTGCCATTGGCGGCATCCGCGAGCTTCTGTGCCTGGAACTTGTCCCAGGCGATCTTGGAGTCTATCCAGCTCTCCCACTCCGCCACGCCGCCCTTGGCTGTCTGGCTGGGGGGAATCTTCTTGCCGCCGAGCACGGCACGCTGGTAGGTTAAAAACCAGCTTGAGCCTTCGGGGGTGAGGCGCACGGCCCACGGACCTGGCTTGCCAGGAGCAACGGGCGCAACCTCCACGGAGTAGCGCCCCGGTGCGTTCCAGTACGCCACCAGCGCTTTGCGCTCCACCTCGGTAAAGAGGGGCTGCTGCTGAGCCGCCTGAGTTTTATGGACGAAGACACCACCTGCGGTTGCAGCGGTTAAAACAAGAGAGAGAGGAATGACAGGTCGCATAACAATATCCTTAAGTATACCGTAATTATGCGCTGCTAAGTTCCCTATTTGTACCCCACTGCAACCTTTTATGAGGCTTCGTGTCCGATACGGCGGAGGTTTTTTGCTATGCGTGTACTTCTCCTACCTACAGCAGCTCTTATTTGCTGCCTCTCTTGTGGCTGTGCCAGTGACACATCCCGTGCGCGTGAGTCCGCTCGGACATTTCTTGCGGCGATGAACCAGGGCGATGTGGATAAGGCACAGTCCGTTGCCACACTCGCGGCGCGACCGAATCTTGCGACTATGCTTAAGGACATTAAACCCAGCAGCACGGGCTTCACTCTGGGCGAGCCACTTGTAAAAGACGACACTGCCGAAGTGCCTGTCACGCTGACGAGTGGTGATCCCACACCCACTGCGGGCAAGGTTCTCCTACGACGTGAGGAAAAAGAGTGGCGTGTCTGGGCGCTACGCTTTCAGGCGGAGAGTGGGCCAGAGCTGACACTCGATTTTGAGCACCCGGAGCGCATGGTAGGCGAGTTCTTTGGTGCGGCTGTCGGAGAGCTAACAAAAGGCCTCAAAAGCGCTGAGAAAACAGGTCGGGCTTTTGGCGAGGCGCTGGGCGGTTTTGTCAAAGGCTTCAGCGAGGGCGTCGAGAAAACAGCACCTAAGTGAATCGCCCGTTCTAAGTAAACTGCCCATCGGGGGCGATTCGCGGGGCACTCTTGCCAAAGTCTGCCTGGGAGAGTGCCTTTACTAGCTTAATCGCCTGTTTTGTCGGATCGGGCTGTGGGCCACCGGGCGCAGTCTGCACCATCGGGTGAATGCGTCCTTGCACAAATTTTCCGCCCTCATCAAGCGTGGCACTTAAAACACAGGTCACGCCGCCCGGCCCCCTCAGGCTCATGCGTCCGTAGGTGGCGAAGTTCCCCAGGGAGTAGGCGATAAGGTGCCCCTTGTAGATCTCCAGACCCCGTAGCACATGGGGACCGTGCCCGATCACAAGGCAGGCTCCCGCATCAATCACAGCATGCGCAAATCTTCGTAGATCGCCGCGTGACTCGCCGTAGAACGACTCACCGCCACGGGGGACGTGCTGGTGCCCTGCGCCCTCGGCACCGCCGTGAAACGAGACCACCACCCGTGCGCTGGTCTTTTTTGCTTGGCGAACAAGTGCCTGCGCCGCCGCGATTGCGTTGAGATTGGGCGAGACCGAGTTGGTCGCAAATCCCAGAAACGCAACGCCCTTCACCAGAGTGGCTGCGCCGCTGGCACCCGCCGCCGCGATTTGCAGACGCTCTAGCGTCCGGAGCGTCTGCGTGCGGCCCGTGCCCTGAAAGTCGCTAGCGTGGTTGTTCGCCACCGAGAGCACGTCAAATCCCGCCTCTTGCAGCCACTTGCCGTACTTGGTCGGGGTGCGAAAGGCGTAGCTGTGCACAGCGTTGGCCTTGCCGGGTGTCACCGTGCCACCGTCGCAGAGCGGGCCTTCCAAGTTCCCAAAAGCGATATCCGCGGCTTTAAGAAGCGCAGCTGCGGGCAGCAGAATATTCTTGCGGGGCAGCTTGGGCGACGGCCAGTCGCTTCCGAGCATAATATCTCCCACAGCAGCAATTGTCAGAGGCATGTGTTTTTCCCTACTTCACTTGAAACGCAAAGTTGGCCGTCGCCGCGCCGCCGCCGCTATCACGGACATAGACAAAGAGCCGGTAGGCACCAGGCTCCGTGGGGGCGGGCAGGGTGAACGGCTTACCCACTGCGCCGGGAAGCTCGGTGAGCCAGGTGTTGTTCTCCCGGCGCAGCTCCCAGCGCACCCGCACC
The DNA here is from genome assembly GCF_043760365.1 of Armatimonas sp. Lineage (GTDB taxonomy): Bacteria > Armatimonadota > Armatimonadia > Armatimonadales > Armatimonadaceae > Armatimonas. The sequence goes on along the minus strand of NZ_JAYUPA010000009.1, from coordinate 2,304 downwards.
GGCCCCGAAGCCCGCAGCGTGAGCGTGGCAGAAAGCATCGAGCCCGGTGCGACACTCTTACCCTCAGCGGCGCTACTCAGGCTCAGCAGCTCAGGGCAGGGTTTTGCCACGGGCTTGCCGGTCCAGGCTTGCGTGAGTGCATCAACGGCGGCTAGCTTCTCGCCGGTTTTGGGCAGAAACATCCCAAACCAGGTTGGAGTTGCCTCCAGCTTGTCGTCCCAGAGGAAGACATAGCTCCCCAGGCAGCTTGGCTGTCCGGCGACTCCTTTTGCATAGGTTTCGGCGTAGCGCTTGCCTTTCTCCGTGCTCGTGGCCTCACGCGCCGCGCCCCACTCCGTCTTGCTCACCTCCCATGGCCCCAGCGGCCCGAACTCGGTGAGGATATAGGGTTTTGTCCAGCCCGCTTTTTTGAGACGCTCGGGCAGGCTCGCCGCGCCGCCGTAGGCATTGACCCCAAGAATGTCAACCGATGGTGCCAGTGTCTTGAGCTGCGCCAGCTTTTTGTCACTAATCTCCGCCACCACGGTCATCGTTGGGTGGTTCGGGTCGGTCTTGTGGACATACTGTGCCGCTTGCTCGACATGCTTCCACATCGCCTCCGTCTCGGCGTCGTCGAGGCCATTTTCCATCTCATTGCCTAGCGCCCAGCAGAGCAGCGCCGGGTGGTCTTTGTAGCGGGCGACATGGCCGCAGATCGCCTCAAACTGCCCGGCGACGGCTTTAGGGTCGGTGTAGCGGAAGCTGTGTTCTTTGTGGCCTAGCCAGATTCCGAGCGTGGTGGTCAGGCCGAGGCGCTGGCACTTGTCCAGCATTCCCCCGGCTTCGTCGGCGCCCCAGGTTCGCAGGGAGTTCCCCCCTGCCGCCACGAGCTCCTCCAGGTAGTGCGCACCGCCCGCGCCCCGGACGAAATAGGGCTTGTCTCCGCGTAGTAGTCGCCAGCCTGTCGTTGTTTTCTCTATGCTTGTTTTCATACTAGCCTCACTGTGTGGCAGATCACCGGCAGACCGGTGGCGTCGTTGAACTCGGCGGCGGCTTCGATGGCCTTTATCGCAAGCGCCTGGGCATCCAGCGCAGGGTCGTCGTAGAGTGCCCAGAGCGCACCCATGGCGTACTCCATCCCACTGCCGTAGGCGTAGAAGCGCGTGAACTCCTGCACCAGCCGGTGGGAGCCGACCCCAAAGATTCCGTGGGGGCTGGCGATCAGGCTATCGAAGCGCGTGGACTCCACCGAGTCCGAGGTGTCCTCGTTGGGATTGAGAAAATAGCGCTCTTTGCACGCATGGTGTAGCAGCAGCCAGGTGGCGAAGATGTCTTCCGGGTCAGTGAACTTGGGCGGGGTCTTGAGGCTCCCAAAGTAGTTCTTGAGCATGTGGCGCGCACTCGACGGCCCACAGTAGGCGACAAACCCCCTACCCACGGCCATCACTTTTTGATGATTGGCAACATAGGCCGCGCTCTCTTTTTGGCTGCCCCATTTGGTGAGCGTATCGGCTGCGATTGCCACCTGAGCGCCCTTGCGCACCACGACAATGGTTGACATGGGGGAAGTATACCCCTCTGGGTATTGTTAAGCATAGCAGTCTCAGTATCACTAGAGCAAGAGAGTTTCGGTATCATGTCCCTGTATGTTTCACCTTCTCCTAATCGAAGACGAGCCCAAGACAGCAGCGTACCTTCAGCAAGGGCTGACCGAGCGCGGCTTCTCGCTCGATCATGCCCAGGACGGAGAGCAGGGCCTTCGTCTCGCCTTCACGGGAGCCTACGATCTGATCTTGCTTGATGTCATGCTTCCCGAGCGAGATGGCTGGTCGGTGCTTAAGGAGCTGCGCCGCGTCGGAGTAGTGGTGCCTATCCTGATGCTCACGGCGCGAGACGGTGTCACCGACCGGGTTAAGGGACTGGAGCTGGGAGCGGATGACTACCTGGCAAAGCCCTTCGCCTTCACCGAGCTCGTCGCTCGCATCCGAACACTCCTGCGCCGCGTTCCATCTCCGTCAATGTCTACTACGCTGACCATTGGTGACCTTGCGATAGATCTGCTCGCGCAACGCGCCACACGGGGCGGTATGACGCTTGATCTGTCCCCGAAAGAGTTCGCTCTGCTGGCGCTACTGGCACGGCACACGGGTGAGGTACTGCCGCGCGCGCTTCTGGCCGCGCAGGTCTGGGGAGTGACATTCGATACGGGAACCAATGCGGTGGATGTCGCAGTGCGCCGTCTTCGCGCCAAGGTAGACGAGCCCTTTAATGTTTCCCTGCTCCACACGGTACGCGGGGTGGGGTATGTCCTGGAAGTGCGGGATG
>NZ_JAYUPA010000008.1:0-2492 GCF_043760365.1 Armatimonas sp. | reverse complement strand
CACGGGAGAAAGAGTCGGGCAAGTCGGCGAATCTGATCCGGCCTATCTGTAGCGGCGACCCGACCCCGACACCCCCACAAGTTGCATCGTTCCCTCTCTCAGGAACTTTCGGAAATATTTTGGCCGTCGGCAATGGGCAGTTCGTGGTCGCTCACGGTAGCACACTGAGTTGTGTCGAGAGTAGCGGTGCTCTGGTCTGGCAACGGGCTCTTCCTACCAAGATCCGCTACATCATGGGCCACGCTCTAGGCGGCTTTCTCGGGGTTTATCTTGAGTCTCAAGATCGGATTCGCATTCACCGAATCTCAGACGGGGCTTTTTTCTGGCAGGCGACACAGAATTTCGGACGCGAGGACATGCGCAGTGTCGGCGACACGCGCCTCTTTGGCTTCCAGTTCGGCACCGAACCACCACTCCTTCAGGGGCGAGAGCTAAACACAGGAACCGTGCTCTGGAGCCAGCCACTGAGCGACGATGCCCAGATAGTCTGGGCCGACCCGACCCGTGTTCTTTGCTACAACCCCAAAAACGGGGCGTACATTGCCTTTGGTGCGGAGCGGGGCACCCCTCTCTGGGAAGTACGTGTCCCCGTAGAGAGTATCTTTGCAGGTGCTCAAACAACGGGCAGTGGACCGCTGTTTTACTCCATGACCGGGAGCGAGCTTCGAGCACTCTACTTCTCCAATGGTGCCCGGATTTGGACAGTCACTGCGGGAGGCGAGCAGGGCTACCTGACTCAAGATCAGCGGCAGCTCATTGTCTACTCCCGCACCGCTTGCAGCGCCCATGATCCTTCAACGGGAAGCACGCTCTGGAGCCGTAGCGGCCTGAGCCGCGTGGTGGGTTCCCTCCCAAACGGCGAGCTTGTGGTGCTACCACAGCCCACGATTCCCGGATGCCTTCCCCTTCAGGTACTCCGTCCGGCAGACGGCACTGTCCGCTGGAGTAACTACCTGCCCACAAGCCCCGTGCCGGGTGACAGCTTCGTCACCCGCGTGGCGGGGACGCTGATCTGCATCAACCTCTCGGGATTTACGCCAGAAGGGACGACGCCGCTCTTTGCCCTGGACAGCGCGACGGGCCAGTACGTGTGGGGAACCCGCCAGTACGGGCCGAACGCGGAGCAACCTCCGGGGGCGCTAGATGTCTCAGACAAAACGCTGGCGCTGATCGCCGAGTCGAACACACGGGTTGTCTTGCTGCGCTAAAACTTAAAACAGCGCTGGCTGTTTTTGCCACTCCTGAATCGCAGCGAGAAGCTTGGCCTGGGGCGACGAGAGCGGGTAGCGTGCCAGGTCACTTCGCGTTGCCCAGAGACAGCCCGGCAGCAGTGGGTTCGGCATGCGGACAACTGCCACGGCGAGCGCATAGAGTGTGATCTTGCGTGTTGTGACACCATGCCGCAGGCTGACCAAACGCTCCCCGACACTTCCCGTCGCTCCGACAAGCTCTTTCAGCGCCCGCGCGGCAGCCTGCTCAATGGTCTCGTCCGGGGTCGCCGTCACACGAGGAAGCTCATAGAGTCCGCCCCAGAGTCCCTCGTCGGGGCGCTTGAACAGCAGAAACTTCCCCTCGCACTCGATCCAGACGCTCACGTCGTTGTGCGTCGTAAAGGCTTTCTTCGCGGCAAACGCCGGAAACTGCTCCGTCTGGCCTTGCTGAAACGCGGTGCAGACACTCTGGACGGGGCAGTTAGCGCAGCGCGGTGGCGTGAGGCAGTGCAGCGCCCCCAGCTCCATCAGCGCCTGATTGAAGTCGCCGGACTGGCCCGGTGGAAGAAGTGCCTCCGCCTTCTCCCAGAGTGCATCCTGTGTCTTGGGGGACTTCGGATCGCCCGGAATCGCAAAGACGCGGCAGAGCACCCGGACCACGTTCGCGTCCACAATCGGAGTGTCAAGCCCCAGTGCAATGGAGCAAATTGCTCCCGCGGTGTAGCGCCCAACACCCGGAAGCGCCAGGACACCTTCGTGGGTTGTCGGGAAAGCCCCTCCGTGCTGCTCACAGATCAGCTTGGCGGCTTTATGAAGATTCCGTGCTCGGGCGTAGTAACCCAGCCCCTGCCAGTGCTTTAGAACCTCTTCCAGCGGCGCGGCGGCCAGTGCGTTCACCGTTGGGAAACGCGCCATCCAGCGCTCGAAGTAGGGAGTTGCAGTGGCGACCTGGGTCTGCTGGAGCATCATCTCCGAGACCCAGATCGCATAGGGATCGCGGGTACGCCGCCACGGAAGTGCGCGCTTATGAACAGCGTACCAGCCTAAGAGAAGCGAGACTAACGCAGTCAGATTTCAGCAACCCTCTCTTCGGCCTGGGGTTCCTTGAAGGTGAACCAGAACGCAATTGCACAGGCCGTGGTGAGTGCAGCGGGGATGAGAAAGATCATAGGCCAGTTTGTCTTTTCTGGCGTCGTGTAGTGGTCTTTCAGCCAGCCGGAGAACAGTGTGCCCAGCCAGTTACCGATTCCCAGTGTTACCAGCATAAAAAGGCTCTGGGCG
>NZ_JAYUPA010000007.1:0-21325 GCF_043760365.1 Armatimonas sp. | reverse complement strand
ATAATAGCTTCCAGGCCATCGCCGAGGCCGTCGCCCCCGTGGCATTTGGGGTCAAGATCGGTTGCGCCCAGTGCCACAACCATCCACTGGCCTGGGAGATCGAGCAGCGACACTACTGGGGGCTGGTCGCGGCCTTTAATCGCGGCAAAAATGTGGACACGGACTCTGGCACGGGTATTTCGGAGAGCGCCATTGGGGGTTTTATTAACTTCGCCAACCTCAAGAAAGAGTCCCAAACGGCGAGCCTTGTGTTTCTCAATGGCAAGAGTATCTCCGAGCGCGTCCCGGCTGCGGATGAAAAAGAAGTGGACAAGCCCGAGCTCTATCTCGTGCCACCAGGCACTGCCCGCGCCGCCGCTGTCCCGAAGTTCTCACGCCGGGAAGCCTTCGCCGACTCCGTGACTAAAGAGAACCCGCTGCTGGCCCGCGCCTTTGTCAACCGTATCTGGGCCAAGCTCATGGGCCGTGGCTTCGTCCAGCCTGCCGACCAGCTCGACTCCAAGCACCGCCCCAGCCACCCAGAGCTCCTAGAGTGGCTCGCAAAAGATTTCGAGACCAGCGGCTACAATATTCAGCGCCTCGTGAAAAACATCGTCCTGACACGCGCCTACCAGCTTGAGGCGAAGTCTGTCGGGAAAGTCCTGCCGCCACCGGAGTCGTTTGCCCGTGCTCTGGAGAAGCCGCTCTCGGCGGAACAGCTCCTGCACTCGCTCCAGGTGGCGACGGCGGCAAAAACAGACAATCCCGAGACCGAGAAGCTAGAGAGCGGTTTTGTGAAAGCTTTCCCTGATCTCATGCCAGACACCTACAATCCGTCGCTGCAGCAGGCGCTTTTTCTGACCAACTCCCCACTGGTAGACAAGCTACTCAAGCCCACGCCGGGCAACACGACCACAAAGCTCGCCGCACTGGCTACCCCCGAGCTGCAAGTGCGCACGGCGTTTCAAATAAGCTTCGGGCGTCTGCCCGATGCCACGGAGCTAAAGCAGTGCCAGGCGATCCTAAAAACAGCGTCGTCGCCCGAGCGCGGCGTCCAGAACTTACTCTGGGCACTTCTTACCAGCGCAGAGTTTCAGGTGAATCACTAACCAATGAACCACGGGGACGAGGCAACAAGTTGCTCTCGCTAAGGGCTTCGCCGGGCACTCTCTGAGTGCGGATACTCTGTTTCCTGACCCGGAGGGTCACCGGCGAAGCCCTTAGCGAGAGGATGTTCATCCCTCGAAACACGAGAATCACAATGAACGATAAAAGCGAGACGACAATAGAAGGCGACGGAAACTGTACTCCGCCGGAACACACGCTCCACCGGCGGCTGTTTTTGCAAGGGCTGGTCGGAGCGGGCGCAGCCTCGGCGCTGAGCTGGACGGGATTGTTCTCACCCGCCGCGCTTGCAGCGGAAGCCAAGCGCCAGGAGAAGCACTGTATTCTGCTCTGGCTCTGCGGGGCACCCAGCCAGTTCGAGACCTGGGACCCGAAGCCGGGTAGCGTGTTTGGCGGGCCGTTCCGCGCCATTCCGACCAAGCTTCCTGGTGTCCAGTTCAGCGAGCTGATGCCTAACTGTGCAAAAATCGCCGATAAGCTCGCCGTGGTGCGCTCAATGAAGACAAAGCCCAACGAGCACTTCCAAGCGATTGATTTACTGACGCGCGGCGCCGCGCCGCGTGAGCCGTTTGTTCGTCCGATTCTGGGCTCCGTGCTCGCCCAGCAGCTCGGGCATCTGGACAGTCCGATTCCGAACTTTGTGTTTCTCGATCCCAATCCTAAGGGCAACGAGTTCGAGTCGTTTAAGGCGGGCAACTGGGCCGGGTGGCTCGGGGCGCAGTACGGCCCGGTGCGGGCAGGCGGCGAGTACAAGCTCGCGGATGTCAAGCGCCTCGCGGATACCACCACGCAAGACTTCGAGCAGCGCGAGGCACTCCGAAAATTCCTCACGAAGAAGTTCGAGAACGACCGACAGAGCGCCGCCGCTAGCTCGCAAAACGCGACATTTTCTCGGGTCAAGGGCCTGATGAGCTGCGCCGATCTCTTTGATCTGGAGAAAGTCAAGCCCAAAGACCGGGAGCGTTACGGTCCGGGCACGTTTGGGCTCCACACGCTGCTGGCCCGCAACTTAGTGGAAAATGGCGCTCCGTTTGTGATGGTCGCCAATGGCATGCCCTGGGACTGCCATGTTTTCCAGCACGAGATCTACCAGATGTTAGTACCCGAGATGGATCGCATTGTCGCGAACTTAATCAACGATCTGGAGGAGCGCGGCCTGCTCGACAAAACTCTCGTCGTGGTGATGGGCGAGTTTGGACGCACGCCATGGCTCAATGCCGCCCGGGGCCGCGATCACTACCCCGATGCCTGGAGCCTGGCGATGACGGGCGCGGGCATCAAGCGCGGCGTGGTCGTGGGCGCGACGGACGCCGACGGCGTGGATGTGACCGAGAAGCCTTTCAATGAGAAAAACCTCTTCGCGACGATCTTTACCGCGCTGGGCCTCGATCCCTACGCCGAGTACGAAGCCGATGACATTCCAACGTTTTACCGAGTCGAGGATAAGGCGGAACCCATCCGGGAGGTGCTCAAATGAGTGAGATCAAGCTCACCCCCATTAAAGACCTGAAGCTACCCACGGCGGTGCTGGCGCTTGTGGCATCGCCGGATAGTAAGCAGCTCTTTGCGGCCTGCCTCGATGGTGGGGTCTGGGCGGTTCCTATCGCGTCCGGGATCCCGCAGAAACTAGGCAAGCACGAGAGCTATGCCAGCGGTGTGGCGTATCTGGCAAAGTCGAATCAGCTGATCTCAGCGGGCTACGACGGCACACTGCGCTGGTTCTCGCTTGCCAACTCTGAGGCCAAAGAGATTCGGGCTATCAAAGCTCATAGCTTCTGGTCCTGGAAAATGCGCGTCTCCCCCGACGAACGCCTTGTCGCTAGTGTCACCGGGCAGTATCTGGCGGGCGGCGAGAAGTACGAACCCGCTAAGGAGCGCGAGCCCAGTGTGAAAGTCTTCGAGACGGGGACGGGCAAGCTGCGTGGGGAGTTTGCGCACACGCCTCCCGTGCTCTCGGTGGCGTTTAGCCCCGATAGCCGCCATCTTGCCGCCGCGAATCTGATGGGCGAGATCCGGGTCTGGGATCTAGAGACGGGCAAGCAAGTGGCAGTGTGGACAACGCCGGACTTTACCTGCTGGGGCATTATCAAGAGCCACCACTATATCGGCGGCATCTTTGACCTCGCGTTTAGCCCCGATGGCCGCGAGCTGCTGGCCTGTGGCATGGGGCCAATGGTGGATCCGATGGCGGGCAACGGCAAGCAGACCTGGCAGTGCTTCGCTTGGACAGAGACTCCGGTGCGTAAAATCTCGCAGATTCAAGATGCCGATGCTGGGGCGGGCCTCATGGAGTCGCTACGCTTTCACCCCAGCACGAAAGTCTTTCTGATGGCTGGAAAGCTAGCGCAGGGTAAGTGGAACGCGGCGCTTTTTGATGCCAGTTCCGGTGGCCTAGTGCACGCTCTGGACTGCAAGATGCGCATCACCGATGCCGCCTGGCTCGGCAACGGCACCCAGCTTGCTCTCTCAGGCGCGACGGCGCAGGAGAAAAAGAACAAAGAGGGGCGCTACCCAAACTTCGGGCACATCAAGCTCTTCGATGGGGTGGGCTTTTAACTCGCCCCCGTGACAATAATGTCTAGTTGCTGAGGCTGCCCGGTGCGTGTGGGTGGGATCAGGATCACGTCCGCGCCTAGTGTGGCGATAAGCTGCGCGAGATCGTCTAGGGTGCGAAGCTTTCCTGGGTGCTGCGCCACGGCTCGCAGGATGCGGCCCTTGGTAGCCTTATTGAAGTGCGTGATGAGCTTCGGCGGCCCCAGGGGCATTTTCTGGAGCACCCGTGTGGCGACAGCTCGCTGCGCCATGGAGTCGGGAAGTGGCCCTAGCTTGACATAGCTTCCCGAGCGCAGATCCACGATAAGCTCCGACTCGTCTACACGCAACAGCAGCGGAGTTAACGAGTCGCGCCAGAAACGTGCCAGGGAGCCGATACCTGGTAGAGTTGTCTCACTGGATAGGCGGTAGGCAGGGATGCGATCTGTAAACCCCACGAACCCGAAAAGCGCACTGGCGATCCAGACGCGCCCCGCAAGCCGTGTGCGCTGGGCCACAGTCAGCGAGGCGGCATCGAGCTGCCCATAGAGAACCCCAGAGTATATCTGCCAGGCTGGGGCGGTGGGCGCACTCCAGAGGTGCTGGTTGCGCACGACCTCAGCACTTTGGTTTGATGTGAGCCCCAGCGTGGCGCACGCTCCACAAGGATCCGTGGTGCAGAGTGTGGTGAGGGCATCCAGCACCAGCCGACGCGGCTCAGAAAGCTCAGGAAAGCTGAGGCTCGCCAGCTCCAGCGAAGTGCCCCGATGCGGGTCGGTCTTTCCTTCTGAGGGCGGAAGCAGAATACGCAAGGGGTACCGTATTTTCTACTTACTACTGCGCCCGACCCCATGATAGACAAAGCCTGCGCGGCGCATTTTCTCCGGGTCGTAGAGATTACGGCCATCGAATACCATGTTTCCTCGCATTGCCGCCTTGAGTTTCTCTAAGTTAATCTGCTTGAACTCATTCCACTCCGTCACCACAACCGCCGCATCGGCTCCCGCCGCCGCATCGAAGGCACTCTTGGCGTAGGCGATCTGGGGGAAGATCTTCTTGCAGTTCTCCATCGCAATCGGATCAAAGGCCACGATCTTGCCCCCGCCCGCGAGCACTGCCGCAATCACATCCAGCGACTTGGCATCGCGCATGTCATCCGTGTTCGCCTTGAACGCCAGCCCAAGCAGTGCGATTTTCTTCCCCTCAAAGCCCCCTAGCTCCGTCTCAATTTTCTTGATGAAGCGCTTAGGCTGCTCGTCGTTGGTTTTTATTGTTGCCTCTAAGATAGGAAAGTCGTAGCCGACACTCTGTGCGGTGTGGAGCAGGCTCGACGAGTCTTTGGGAAAACAACTTCCCCCGTAACCCAGACCCGCATTCAGAAACGCGGAGCCAATTCTTCGGTCTTGTCCGACGCCTTTCATGACCTGGATCACATCGGCATTCACGGCCTCGCAGATATTGGCAATCGAGTTGGCGAAGCTAATTTTCACGGCAAGAAATGCATTGGAGGCATATTTAATCAGCTCCGCACTCGCCACGTCGGTGATGATCATCGGGCGCTCAAGAGGCGCGTAGAGCTCTAGCACTTTGAGCGCGACGATCTGATTGGGGGCACCGATCACAATCCGGTCGGGGTTAAGCGCGTCTTGAATCGCCGAGCCCTCGCGCAGAAACTCCGGATTCGAGACCACGTCAAAGTCCACGTTGCGGCGGCGGTTTGTCTCGATCACTTCCCGCACAAAGCTGCCGGTTCCGACAGGTACGGTTGACTTATTAACGATCACTTTATAGCGGTCCATCGCCGCCGCGATCCCACGGGCTGCGCTCTCCACCTGGCCCATGTCCGTGGAGCCGTCGGCGCGGGGTGGGGTGCCTACACAGATGTAGATAATCTCCGACTTGCGCACCGCGCTATCGAGATCCGTCGTAAATGTCAGACGTCCCTCTTCCGCGTTGCGCTGCACGAGTTCCTCAAGCCCCGGCTCATAGATCGGCATCTCGCCGCGCTGGAGCTGCTCCACTTTCGCCTCCAGCTTGTCCACACAGATGACCTCGTTCCCCAGGTCCGCAAAGATCACGCCCGTGACCAAACCAACATAACCCGTTCCAATAACACAAATATTCATAAATTTCTTCCAGCGGGGATTCTACCCCGCAATTACGAAATCAAACCTACATATCTCATGCCAAATTAGATATTTACGATATTTTTAATTTATTAATTAGTTTATAAAACAACCATTAGAATTCATGCAAGGTGCGTCCTGGCCCCGGCGATTGCCCTGCCACTATGGTAAAACAAGAGCTGCCATGTTTGAAAAACTACTCGATGTTGAACGACGTTACGAAGAGCTGCTCCATCAGATGATGGATCCGGAGGTTACCAGTGATGTGAAGCGCTACGCTCCCATCGCGCGGGAGCACACGTCCCTCACCCCGCTTGTCACCACATTCCGTCGCTATAAAACCGTGCTCAAGGGCATCACGGATGCGGAAGAGATGGTGGGTGACTCCGAGATGAAAGAGCTGGCGCAGATGGAGCTAGACGAGCTCAAGCCGCAAGTTGCGCCGCTGGAAAAAGAGCTCAAGCTCATGCTGCTCCCCAAAGACCCCGCCGACGATAAAAACGTGATTATGGAGTTTCGTCCCGGCACGGGCGGCGGCGAGGCGGAGCTTTTCTGTGCGCAGATCCTGCGGATGTACATGCGCTGGGCGGAGCGCCTCGGTTGGAAGAGCGAGCTGATCGCCTGCCAGGAGACAGGAATTGGCGGCGTCAAAGATGCCCAGCTCTCGATCCAGGCGGAGGGCGCGTTTTCGCAATTAAAGTTCGAGGGTGGCGTCCATAGAGTGCAGCGCGTTCCCGTCACGGAGTCGGGCGGAAGAATTCACACGTCCACAGCCACGGTCGCGGTGATGCCGGAAGTAGACGATGTCGAGGTTAATATTGATCCCAAAGACCTCAAGATGGACTACTACCTCTCGGGCGGGGCAGGTGGCCAGAATGTCCAGAAAAACGAGACGGCGGTGCGCATCACCCATCTGCCATCAGGAATTGTGGTGGCATGCCAAGACCAGCGCTCACAGCTCCAGAACCGTGAGCAGGCCATGCGCGTTCTGCGCGCCCGTCTGTATGACATGGAGCTAGAAAAACTCCTCTCGTCGGTGACCCAGAACCGACGGCTCCAAGTGGGCTCCGGGGATCGGTCTGACAAAATCCGCACCTATAACTTCCCCCAAGATCGCCTGACAGACCACCGGATAGGGCTGACACTACACGGGCTGAACAATATTATGGATGGCGATATTCAACAAATCATTGATGCGCTCGTCACCATTGACCAAGCCGACAAGCTCGGTGAGGGCGGTTTCGCGTAGTGCTCCCCACCCATGACACTGCGCAGTTGATTGCGAGTCGCCTTCGGCTTGGGCCACTGGAGAGCAATATCCTCCTGGTGGTTCTGGATCTCGTGCTTCTTGTCGCGTTTTATCTCGCCGTGCGCTGGCTGCTCAAGCGCGTGGTGCGGCGTGTCGGGGAGCAGCTCGCGGAGCGGGCCAAGGCGGAGCACCAGGCATCGCGGGTGCGCAGCCTCGCGGGTCTGCTCCAGAACACGGCGGATTTTGTGCTCGGCTTTGTCTTTATCGTCTCGGGCCTGAGCCTGGTTGGGATCAATGTCACCGCCATCGTCGGCACGGCAAGTGTCGCGGGCTTGGCGTTTGGTTTCGGGGCGCAAAAGCTCGTCAAAGACGTCATCACGGGCTATTTTTTGCTTTTAGAAGACCAGTACGTCGCCGGAGACTACATCACGATTGGCACTGTCACGGGTACGGTTGAGGAGCTCGGCATGCGTATCACCCGAATCCGCGACGACGACGGCAAGCTCTATATTCTCTCCAACGGCGACATCGCCCAAGTCTGCAACCACAGCCGAGGCTTAGTGGGCGCGAGCTTCGAGCTCTCGGTCGGGGCAGCGGAAGACATTGCCGCTGTCACCAAGATTATCGAAGAGACGCTTGCTACCCAGAATCTTCCCGCGCCCGCCCGTGTCGAGGGAATCACGCTCGCCGACGCCACCAAGACCACGCTGCGTATCACTTTCAAAGCCCCTCACGGCCAACGCCCCGCTCAGATTCTCCCTCACCTGCGCGCCACCCTCCGCGATGCACTTCTCGCCGCCAACATCACGCTTGCTTAGGCCGTAACTGTTCTCCAACGAAAACGAGAGCCATCGGGCTGGTTTCTTTTCCCCCCCGTACTATCCGCCAGAAGTTTCCCACTGTCTGGAGCCAGTCGGAGATAGCGTTGAGTAGTGAGGGAAAGCAAGGTGAGCTCTCCCCGAGGCGTCTCGATCCACTGACTAGTTTCGGCATCCGATATCCTTCCCATCTTGAGAACGAGCGGCTCACTGCCATCGCTAGTTGGAACCGAGACTAGCCCCTCGACCGACTGAAGCGCAATACGCCCCTGGCCTCTGTCGAGGACTCTGAACTGTGTTACTGTGCCGACCGCGAGTACCCGATCGCTGCCCACTTCCGTAAGCGTGATGGTCTTCCCATACGGGATTGGCTTGGTCCCACGGCTCAGCGGCTCGTCCAGGGTGAAGCGCACAAAGTCGGCGTGGCCTCCGGCGGCTCCCGATGTGCTGTAGTGAAACAGAGAATAGCGTACACCTTGAAACGTCTTGAGCTGGAAGACCATCTTGAACTCGCTCCCCAGAGGCTCGAAGCTCTTGCCATTGGTGCTGAAACTAAACTTGGCCTTCTCCGTCAAGAAGTCGCACTCGGCCCGGAGCCAGATTCGCGTGTCTCTGAGCGGAGCCAGGGCCACCTTGCCTGTGGCTTTGTCGTACTGCTCCACCGTGAAGCCGCTTGCCTTGCAACGCACCCCAATCCAGGCATACGGAGAGTTAAGCAAGCCCAGCCCGGCGAGATCACCTGGCTTCATGCCACTGACATCCAGTTCTGCAGTTGGCGTCGAGACCGGGCCGATAGCGCGCTGCGTGAGGGTATTGCGCGCTTGCCAGAAGTCGGGGGCGGGGAGCGCGTGTAGGCGCAGGAAGCCGGGGCGCTCCGTCAGTGACCACTTGGTATTATCGGGCGCATGGTTCCACTGCCAAATCGGCTTGAGCGTCTTGCCCGAAAAGTCATCGCTGCGCTCGTAGGGAGCGGAGGGCTTCGATGTTGCCCCGGTCTTGGGCTTAACCCAAGTACGCGGCGAGCGCCCAAGGTTACCAGGGAGCCCAAAATAGGGCCAGCCATCTTTCCAGGTGACCGGCGAGAGCCCGGTAAGCCGCCCGAGGGAGTTGAAGTCCATCATTGAGAAGCCCCACCACTCGCCGGTTGGAGTCTCGACAATCCCACCCTGGTGCATCGCACCGTTGGCGATCCCGAAGTCCTCACCCGCGCTGATATCGAGCACTTCGTAGGGACCTTCGGGGCGATCCGCACGGGCACAGGGCATCTTCATGGTGCCCATATACCAGGCTGAGGTAATGAAGTACTTGCCACGGATCTTATAAAAATGTGCTCCCTCGCCCATGCCGTCGCTGGGCTTGAAGAGCGTGCGCTCCGTGCCCGCAATGGCATCAGTGAGCTCACTATTGAGCTGGACAAGACGCAGATCGCGGTAGCCGTAGACCACATAGATCTTGCCGTCGTCATCGAAAAGCACCGAGGGATCATGAAAGCCCGTCTTCATCGCCCAGTGTTTCCAGGGACCGGCGGGGTTGGTTGCGGCATAGACTTGCATCGGCTGGCCCCGGACATTGGTAAAGATGTAGAACGTCCCCTTGTGCCAGCGAAAGCTCGGGGCCCAGATGCCCTGGCCGTAGATCGCCTTGCCGTCCTCTAGGCGGTACTCGGGGCCGAAGTCCAGTTGCTCGCAGGCGTAGCTGAGGAAGCGCCAGTTGACCAGATCCTTGGAGTGGAGCACGGGGAGGCCCGGCATAGCGTGCATCGTGGTGCCGGTGAGATAGAAGTCACTGCCGACCCGGATTAAATCGGGGTCGGAGAACTCATCGTAGAAGAGCGGGTTGGAAAAAGTGCCGTTGCCGTTGTCGGCTCGCCAGGTCTGTTTTTGCGGCATCTTAGCGTGTTTCCAGTTGAACGAGTGTGATGGAGTAGGGCGCAAAGGTGTGGGTAAAGCTTGAACCAATGCCGCTGATTTTGCGCGTTGTAGGAACGACTTTGGTCGGGTTTTCCATGGAGTTGGTCTCGTCTGGATGCGCGGCGAGTGTGGTGACGGTGGCCTCGGGCTTGACGGAGCGGACGCCCTGGAGTTGGATAGTGACACTCTGCGGCATCTCGCCAGGGTTAACGTGCTTGATAAAAATCGTCCCCGACTTGCTCCTGCGCGTGACGGAGGTGAGAAGCGGTGCGCCGGTCAGGCTCACTTTCAGAAGCTCATCCCCGACACGGGTGCTAAAGAGCTTGAGGGCGTAGTAGCTGGGGGCACCATAGGATTTGAGCGCATCGTAGCCGATTAAGTCAGGGCGCCACTGCCGTGCGCCGGGGTTGATATTGACAAAGAGCGGCGCGTAGCACTGCATCGTCACAAAGTCTGAGTGACGCTCCATGGCCGTCATGAACGCCGCATCCCCAAGCGCCGCCTTCATGCTGGGCGTGGCGGGTAAGTTTCGCGATGGCGGAAGCCACGGGGCAATCTCCTCGTGTGCGCCCCACTCACCCACAAAAATCTCGGGGCCTTTGCGATCATAACGCTCAAAGTGCGTCGGCGAGTCGCGGATAAAGTCGGCGGCCTTGCGGTAGTAGTGCTCATCGAGCACATCGGGGCGGCGGCTGGTCACGCGCTTGCTGGCGGGCTGTTCATTGCCTACCGTGGAGACCACTTTTAGGCTCGGGTAGCGTTTCTTAATCGCATCGTAGAACTGAGCAAAGCGGCCATCGTAGCTCCCGGATCTATCGAAGAAGTCCTCGTTGCCCACTTCGACATAGCGGAGCGGGAAAGGCTTAGGGTGGCCGTCTTTGGCGCGCTGCGCTCCCCACTTGCTGGTCACCGGCCCGGTAATGTACTCGATCTCCTCCAGCGCCTCTTGGACATACGGCTCCAGCTCCGGGCCAGGTTTGACAAACTCACCACGCAGGGAGTAACCCGCGTAGACCCCCAGAACCGGCTCCGCTCCCATGTCCTCGCACCAGAGCAAGAACTCTAGCAACCCCATTCCATCAGACGAACGATAGCCCCACGGACACGGATGCCCAGGGCGCCCCGAGAGCGGGCCAATCGTCTTCTTCCAGTCGAAGCGAGTCGCGATGGTATTGCCCTCTAGGTAGTTGCCACCGGGGAAACGCAGAAACGCGGGCTTGAGGTCCACGAGCATCTGCATAATATCGGGGCGCAGGCCGTTGGGACGATTCTTCCAGGTTGGCGGGAAGAGCGAGACGAGGCTCAGCCAGAGCGTACCCGGCTTGCTGACCGTGATCGTAAAGACGGCATCCGTGGTGGGGGCGACACTGCCCGTTGTGAGAGTGATGGTGTGCTGCTTCCAGGTCTCGGTCAGGCCAGTGACACTCGCTTTTGCGTAGACTGTCTTGCCGTCGCGGCTCTGGAGCGTGAGGGTTAGTGGGCCCGCACTGCCTCGTGCAAAAAGCGAGGCTTTGTAGCGCGTGTTGGGCTTGATGGGAAAGCCCCAGTAGCCAGCGTTGGCAACGCCTGCACCCGCCGTCTCCACCTCCACACGTAGGCTTGTTGTGAGTACTGTATTCACCGCCTGCACCGTGTCCAGCGCGAGAGTCGCGCCGCCAACACTCGACCAGTGCGCGGGATTTTTGGCATCGTCAAGAAAGGCACGGTTGCGGATCAGCTCGGCGTAGAGGCCACCGTCGTAGCTGTAGTTGATCTCCTCGGTCATCAGACCATAGTGAAGCGGGCTGACCTTGCCCGTCGCTTTTGTCGCGTCTATCGTGAGTGTCAGGTTCTGTTTCTTCATAGCTTTTTAAGGGTGTTTTTTCTGGCAGGTCATGCCCTCTCGCAGCCGCATGGCGACCGCTCGTGTGGGCAGGGGCACCTCGGGGCTCTGCATCTTTTCCAGCAGGAGCAAAACCGCCCCGCGCCCCACCTGCTCCATCTCGTTGCTGATCGTGTGGAACGGCAGAAAGTAGCGGTCGTCGGTACGGGAGTGGAAGAGCAGGATCGAGAGATCGCCTGGAATCGTGAGCCCGAGCTGGTGGCTGGCGTGGACAACCGCCATGGCCTCCGCAAGCTCGTAGGCGATGATGGCGGTGGGGCGCTCCGGGCTCTGGAGCAAGGCTTTCGCACCGGCAATGCGCTCGTCGCCGGGCTCGTGGTGCCAGAGCTTGGGAAGCGCATAGACATGAGGTACCCTCCCGGCGGCGGCCATCGCCTGCTCGTAGCCCTGCTTTCGATCGTGCTTGCTGTAGTGGGCGTTGAGGGGCTCATCGGAGTCCACGTAGGCGATCTTCTCGTGCCCGAGAGTGAGCAAGAACTCCGTGGCGAGCCGCCCCCCTTGGGAGTCGTCGGGGTGGATCGCATCGAACTCCTGCTTCACATTGAGCCAGATCGCCGGGATACGGAGCCGCAGGATGGTCTCCAGGTAGCCCGGCGACGATGCCACGTGGCGGTTGAGCAGCACTCCATCTACCGAGAGCTCATGGAGGGTGTGGGGCAGGTAGGTCTCGTCTTCCATCATGGGGTCGGGTACTTGGGAGAGCACGAGGTGCAGGTCCTGGTCGGCGAGGGCGCGGGTGAGCCCGAAGAGAAGCTCTGGGGGAAGGTACTGCCCCCAGAGCGACTGGATCAGCGCGATACTGCCAAAGCGCCCCGCCCGCACCGCGCGCGCCGAGGCATTGGCACGGTAGCCAAGCTCCTGCGCCGCCTCGCGCACCCGCTGCTGGGTCTTGGGGCTGATGCGCTGGGTATCGCCGCGCCCATTGAGCACATGGGTCACCGTGGCGCGGGAGAGTCCCAGGTGCTCAGCAAGAGTCGCGATGGTCGGATGGGCCATGCGCTCCTACTTCTCCTGAAAGACCCGCTGGAGAAAGTAGAAGAGGTTGTTGCGCCAGTGGGTCGGGTCGTGGGCGTGGCTATCCACGTTCCAGAGATGCGGAACCCCTTTCTCTTTTAAGAAGCCATGCACACCCTGGCTAATGCCAATCAGCCCATCTTTATTCCCACACGAGAGATAGAGCAGCTTGAGCTTCGCTTTTGCCGCCTCTGCATCAGGGACGAGCTGCGCGGGCGACTTCGTGTTAGGTGCCGACGAGAACCCACCGATCCAGGCAAAGGTATCTAAGTGTCCCAGCCCGAAGTTCAGCGACTGGCCGCCGCCCATCGAGAGCCCTGCGACTGCCCGACTCTCCCGCTCGCTCTTGACCGAGTAGCGCTTCTCAATGGCGGGGATCAGATCGTCGAGTAGATCGCGCTCAAAGACCGCAAAGGCAGGGGCTGTGGCGAAGGCATTGGGGCCGGGGCGGTCATCTTTCTGGGCGCGGCCATTGGGCAGGACAAGAATCATCGGCTGGGCTTTGTCCTCGGCCAGCAGGTTGTCCATCAAGAGATTGGGGGAGGCAAAGCGCAGCCACTCGGTCTCGTCGCCGCCGATTCCGTGCAGCAGATACAGAACAGGGTATTTTTTGTCCGGCGAGTAGCCTGGCGGGGTGTAGACATTGACTTTGCGCTTCACTCCCACGGTCTTGGAGTCGTACTCGATCAGCTCCAGCTTGCCGTGCGGGACATCGCGGTTGGCATTGATCTCAGCGGGCGGGTCGGGGAAGGCTTGCACATCATCGGGATTGAGCTTGATCGGGCCACCAAAGCCTCCAGGGCGTCCAGGGCCACGCGGCGGCTGGCCACTTGCCTGGAACAGGAGCGGCGCGAACTCATTGAGGCAGCGGCGCCAGGTGAGCCACTCGTGCGATGTCCCCGGCGACTCGTAGTAGCCGTGCTTGATGCCCGCCTTGTCTAGCGCCTCATGGTAATTGTGGACACTGGCGTACATATTCGCGGGCTCCACCGTCCCGATCCCCAGCCAGATCAGCTTCATCTTTTTATTGAACGCGTCGGTGTCCGCCATCGCCCCGTTGTGCGCCGTCTTGAGGTCCACCGGGCCGCCAAAACCACCGCCGCCACCGCTGAAACCACCCAGCGACGCGAACAGCTCGGGGTGGGCTAGGCCGATCTGGAAGGTCTGCATCCCGCCCATCGAGAGCCCCGCCATCGCGCGATTCTCCCGGTTGGCGAGCGTGCGGTAGGTGGTATCAATCATAGGGATCAGGTCTTTGGTGAAAACCTCGTCGAGCGCGGAGAACATCCGGCTGAAGTCAGGCGGAGTGGCGGGCGTCCCTGCGGCGGGTGGACGGAGCGGAACTTGCGGCTCGCCGGGCTTTCTTGCGTAGCCCTGCTCCATCACAATCAGCATCGGTTTGGACTTCCCCGCCGCAATGAGGTTGTCCATAATATTGGCAACTTTCCCCTGAACCGGCCAGCCGCGCTCGTCCTCACCGCCGCCATGCTGGAGATAGAGCACGGGGTAGCGGGTGTCGCGGTTGGTGTCGTAGTCCGGTGGGGTGTAGACAAAGATGCGCCGCCAGTCTTGGGTCGTCTTGGAGAAGTAGATCCGCTCGCGCACCTCGCCGTGGGGGACGTCCTTGGGCAGGTAGTAGTCCACGTCTTTTTCGGGAATCTCGATACCGCTGGTCTGCTTGCCCGTGCCATAGAAAGTCTCGCTACCGGGATCGTTGACCTGGACACCATCAATCACGAGCCAGTAGTAGTGAAAGCCGGGCACTTGTGGCTCCGAAGTCGCAGTCCAGTTCCCCTCAGCATCTTTGGTCGCAGCGAGGCGCTTGCCTCCCCCAAGGTTAAACTCGACTTTCTGGGCATCGGGCGCTTTGACGCGGTAGATAACTCTTAGGTCAGGGAGGATGCGCGGGTATTCGGCCCCACGAATATTGGAGCGGGCGGGCTGCTGGGCATAGGCGAGTGCGGTCATCGAGAGCACGGCGGCGAGCAAGGGAAGTTTTCGTTTCATCATTGATTCGTCCTATCCGCGTTTCTTTGCGGCGTTCTGTACGGCGAAAAAGGCGGGTTTGGTCTTGCCCTGGCGATCGAAAAGAAGCGGATAGTCGGTGCGGCCACGGATGGGGAAGTTATCGAGCCAGGAGCTACCATCGTGGGTTCCCCAAAACGTCACCCGCCCGATGGTTTTTTGGTGGCGCAGGAACAGCTCGAAGGCCTGGCGGTAGCGCTCGGCGTGTGCCTGAGCGACTGAGTCGGGGAGGCCGCTTGTGTAGCCATTCATCACCGCCTGCTGCTCAGGGGTCATGGTCTGGCGGAACCCAATATCAGCTCCCTGGTACTTTGTCGGTAGCACCCCGAGATCTAGCTCGGTGATCATCACCTTAAGCCCTAGGGCAGCGTACTCTTTAATCGCGTCTTCCACCTCGGCGAAGTTGGGGTTGTCCATGCGCCAGTGACACTGAATCCCGACGGCGTGAACGGGCACTTTCTGCGTCAGCAACTTATTGAGAAGCTCAACAGCCTTGGGGCGCTTGTAGCCCAGCTCGATATTGTAGTCGTTGTAGATCAGAGTCGCCTTCGGGTCGGCCTGGTGCGCAACACGAAACGCCTCCGCGATAAAGTCGTCGCCGATTGCCTTGAGCCAGGGAGAAGGGCGGAGAATCCCAGGGCCGTCGTTGATGGCTTCGTTCACCACGTCCCACTGCTTAATCTTGCCCTTGTAGTGCCCGACCACCGTGCCGATATGGGTGCGCATTCGGGTCAGCGCCACCTCACGGGTAAGCGGTTTGCCGTCTTGGCCCTCGAACATCCAGCGCGCGGTCTGTGCGTGCCAGAGGAGCGTATGCCCAATCGCACTGGCTCCACAGCTCTTGCAAATCTCGACCAGTTTATCGCCCTCGGCAAAGCGAAACTCTCCCTCACGCGGCTGGACAGCCTCAGGCTTGAGGCTATTTTCCGGCGTGATGGCCGTGAAGTGCGTGGTAGCAAGCTCTGTATCTTGCTGCACTTTTCCCTGAAGCGCCGCGACTCCTAAAATCGTCCCGATCAGGAACTTTCCCTTGTACGCGTCTTTGAGTGGCATGACTTTCTCTGTCTTTTCTATCCGCTGCATTCTACGATAACCCCTTTGCTATTTCGTCGTAGCTAAAGTATACCATAGTATCTTTAAAAAAGAGCAATGTTTCCAAAGGGTCTAGCTCGCTTTTCCGGTGAGTGCTGGAGATTCGGTGGGGCCAAAGCCCACATTGGTCTTCCTCGCGAGAGTGATGTTCTCCCCCACAAACTGACAGGTAAGCGTGTGGATATAGGGTGTCTCGTAGGCAACCACAGTCAGGGCAAGGGTATCGTTGGCGATCCAGGCACCGTGGGTCGCCACTTTCTTGGAGAGGTACCCCGGAAACTCTGCCGTGCCTCTTGCCCACCCCATTGTGCTGTAGGGGAGTTTCCACTCAGCGGCAGCGGTTTTGACCACCACTTTTTTGTCGCTCACCTTCAGCCACTGGATCTTTTGGGGATTCTCTGCAAAATGGTAGGTCTTCCCATACACCGCATTCGCCATCGGTGAGGTCGGCACTCCGGTGGGCGTGGCGATGGTTCGGTCGTTCAAGTTACGTGGTTCCCCCGGCCCGGAAAACCAGTGCGTCGAGCCAGGGCGGCCAAAGGCAGGAACGAGGTGCTCATGGATGGCATTCATGATGCCCTGCAAGTCGCCTGAGCCTGCGGTGAGCACGATCACGCCCTGGTGCTCGGGTAGGACAATACAAAACTGCCCGAACGCCCCATCACCGCGGTAGATCCCGTTGCGACAGCGCCAGAACTGGTAGCCGTAGCCCTGGGTCCAGTCACTGGGCTGGCTCGGGTCGCCGTTGGATATATGCTTGCTCGTCGCCGCAGTCACCCAGGATTCAGGGAGGAGCTGCTTGTCGTTCCACTTGCCTTTCTGCACCAGGAGCACCCCGAGCTTGGCGATGTCCTCCGTGGTGATACTGAGCCCGAAGCCCCCCGTACTGCGGCCTTTTGGGCACGTCTCCCAGGTCGGGTTCTGGATGCCCAGCGGCTCAAACAGCCGGGGCTTGAGATAGGCAAGTACAGTCTTTCGGGTCACAGCTTGGACAATGGCCGAGAGCAGGTAGGTCGCTCCCGTGTTGTAGACAAACTTCGAGCCGGGGGCATGCTCCACCGGTAGAGATAAGAATGTCTTTACCCAATCGCCGTTGGGGGAACCAAGAACGGCCCCCGTCGTGTCCTTGTCATGTCCGGTTCCCATCATCAAGAGGTGGCGCACCTCCATGGCGGCCAGGTTGGAGTCGGGCTTTGCTGGTCGCTCTTTCTCAAAAAACGAGAGAACTTTATCGCTGAGCGAGAGCTTTCCCTCCGCCACGGCCAGCCCAACCGCCGTGGAGGTGAAGCTCTTAGAGAGCGAGTAGAGCATGTGCGGGTGCTCCGGGCCATACGGTCCCCACCACCCTTCTGCGCAAACCTTGCCGTGCTTGACCAGCATCAGGCTGTGGATCCCCAGTTTTTTCTCCTCAGCGGCTTTGACAAACGCCTCTACCTGAAACGTATTGATCGCCCCGCCTCGATCTCTGGGGAGTTTCTGGCTGCCCCTTGCCTCCGCCTCACTGTCTGCCCGCACCAGCGCTGATGTCCCCGCCCCCACCAGCAGTGAGCGGCGGCTTAGATTTGTTTTCATAGCAAGAATTCTACCCCTACCCACTAGATTTGAGCCACTCCGCCGCCCACTGCGCATCAGAGGGTTTCAAGCGTGGCGTGGGCGGCTGTGAATAGTCTACGGAGCGCCGAAAAGCCCCGTCGTCGTAGCAGTTCGTAAAAATGGCTCCAAGATCAAGCAAAACATCCGCGTAGCCCACCGTCAGTGGCACGTCAACCACAGACAAAGTGTCATAAAGAGTAAATGGCCAGCAAGCATAACGATTGCCCGTTCTTGCCCGATGCAAACAGACAACATAGTCCCAGGCAGTTCCATGCCAGGAAAGCAAGCTCGCGGGGGCAACGGCAACGGTGTGCTGCCCTACCCGGAGTAAATCTATTTCAAGCAGGTGAACATCGCCCTCCAGCATATCCAACTGCTTCTTTCGATACTGCTCTCGCCCGGCTCCCTGCTTGTTCACCGGACTCAGCACCTCGATCACTGCGACCACGTGCCGGTCATCATGGGTCGTCATGACTTTGATAAACGGCTCGCGCACCTCTTCGTCCGCTTCCACCACCTCGACTGCCGTCGTCGCTACGCGTCCCTGCCCCGTCGAGGCCGAGGGCAGATACTTCTCTCGGGTAGCAGATAGACATTTTCATCCATCACGGCCACAAATGCTTCGGAAAGCTCACGATTTAGCCGCCGCGTCATCTCCGTCATCAAATGTATGTGCATATTCGCCCAGTGGATCGGGCTCTCAATCCACGGGTCCATCCCCGGAAACGGCGAAGGCATTTCAATTCTCCTTTTTCGGTTCCTGCCACTTACCATCGGATTTAATGAGCCCGATCAACTCTTCAACACCAACACTCTGATCCACGGTTTTAATTTCGTCTCGCTTACGATAGAGCGTGATTTTACCACCGGCTTTTCCGACATAACCGTAATCTGCGTCGGCCATCTCGCCAGGGCCATTCACTATACATCCCATCACGGCAATATCGAGACCAATTAAGTGATTCGTCGCACGTTTTACTTGATTTAGTACGGTTGGGAGGTCAAATTTCGTGCGTCCACAGCTTGGACAGGCGATGAACTCCACTTGAGTCTTACGTAGGCCCAGCGCTTGTAGGATTTCATAGCAAACCGGCAGCTCTTGAATAGGGTCTTCCGACAAAGAAACTCGAATGGTGTCGCCGATGCCCTCGGCTAAAAGCGTTCCGATTCCGGTGGTGCTTTTGATGCGTGCGTACTGGCCGTCGCCCGCCTCAGTCACACCCAGATGCAGCGGGTAATCCATCCCCTCGGCGTCCATGCGCTGCACCATTAACCTATTGGCGGCGAGCATGATCGGGACGCGGCTGGCTTTGAGGGAGATGATGAGGTTGCGGAAATCGTGTTTCTCACAAATTCTTAAGTACTCCAGTGCGCTCTGTACCATGCCCTCGGGCGTGTCGCCAAAAGTGACCAGCATGCGCTCCGCGAGGCTGCCGTGATTCACCCCAATGCGCATGGCAATATCGCGCTTTTTGCACGCCTCAATCACCGGAACCAAGCTCGCCTCGATGGCTTCGCGCTGCTCCTGATGCTCAGACTCCGTGAACTCGGAGCGGCGTGTGTGCTTGTGAAAGACAAACAGCCCGGGGTTGATGCGCACTTTGTCCACAAACTCCGCGACGGCGACGGCGATATCACTGCCCTGGTGGTGCACATCCGCGACCAGCGGTACGTCTATCAGTCGCGCTCGCAGCTTCGCCTTAATCTCGCCTAGCTTGTGCGCCTCCATCATCGAGGGCGTCGTCACACGCACCAGCTCCGCGCCCTTGCGTGCCATCTCGGTGATCTGGCGGACGCAAGAGTCTACGTTCTTGGTCTCCTCGGTGATCATGGACTGCACGACCACGGGATGGTCTCCCCCAATAAAAACCTTGCCCACGCGCACGGCGCGGGTCTTGCGGCGAGGAAAGATCAGCGGAAGGGAATCGTAGAGGCTCATGCTCTCATTGTACCCTCCCTCATGAACGGGGGAGGGCTACCGGTAGATGAAATCCCGAATGGCTGAGGCGGGCTGCGCCCCCGCTTGCTCCGCGACCAGTTTGCCGTTCCTGAAGAGCAACAGCGCCGGGATTCCTTGGATATTGTACTGCGCCGACAGCCCCGGCAGTGCCTCGGTGTTGACCTTGACGATCAGAGACAGGCCCGCCTCCTGGGTCGCCACGCGTTCGAGCTGCGGAGCGAGCATCTTGCACGGGCCACACCACTCGGCCCAGAAGTCCACCAAAACCGGCAGTGGGCTGGCGGCGATCACGGCATTAAAGACGGCGGTGCTGGGAATCTCCACGGGCGCATTGACCAGCGGCAAGCTTGCCTCGCACTTGCCACACGTCCCTGAAGCGGCGAGGCGCTCGTAGGGAAGGCGGTTCTTCTGGCCACAGGCGGGGCACGGCGCGACGATGCCCTTTAGATCGGCGGTGAAAATGCTACTCATGCCCTCATGATACCGTTGATTCTGCCTAGAGCTGATGTGGTTTGGTCTCGGCCAAGCGGATGATATGCGTCTGTTTGCCGAGGGGAAGTGTCCCGAAGCCGATAAATTGCTGCTTCCCCTTCTGCCAGAAGGCAGTGATATTCAGCTCGTTGGTCGGGACAACTTGCGCCGTGAAGTGGCCCTGAACATCGGTATCGGCGCGGTAGTTATTGTGCGTCCCATAGATCTGTACAGTTGCCTTTGTCGCCGGTTTGCCTTCAGGGGTAAGTACAAACCCATCAACACGCGCGGTTGCCCGAAAAAGCACTAGCTTTCCAGCGTTATGTGGCTTACTAAGCACAGCGGGAGCGCCGGGGTTGTAGCCTACAGCCCCGTACCCAAGCTTCGTACAACCAAAGTGAAACACCTGACCCGGTGTTATGAAGAAAGTAAAGGCTCCCGTGGCATCGGTTGTTGTCTTAAGCCAGCGCGTGTCGAAGGGATGGATATTGAGACTACTGGCACCAGAGACGGCCACGCCACCCACTGCTCGCCCGAGATCATCGACAACACGACCAAAGACCTTGACCAGTTTTCCCTTCTCCAAGCGCAAGGTCAGCGGCTCCAGGCTTGTTGCAGGCACTTCTATCTCGACAGACTCCTCGCCACGAATCGCACGCAGACGGATGGTTTTTCGCTCCTCACGGTAGTTGGTGGTGATAAACTTGCCCGTTTTGTGGTCACGGTAGCCGTAGCTTCCTTGTTTGGTTCCCAAACTCAGCTTGTTCTCAGGGATAGAGAATTTTCCGTTGCCGTCGGTTTGATACGGCCCAGTCACTCCACTCAGGAGAGTTATCTCCGCATTCGCCACAGGGATATTATTTGCGTCTATCACGGCTCCTTGGACGGGCTGCATTGAAATAGCAACCAAATCTGCGCTCAGCACCTGACCGGTTTCGCCAGAGACAGTTCGGGAGGATTGCTCATGAAACCTGCGACTGGTTCCATCAACCGACCAGCCCTCCTTCCCTTCTAAAGGCACGAGAATTACTGCCTCGATGCGACAAAGCGTTTTTGCGGGCAACGACAGAGAGTAGCGCCCCTCGTGATCGGTTCGCGTCGTATTAACCTGACGCTCTTGAGGAATCTCCACACCACGGCGGATTAGCGATGTATCTTTTGTCAGTGCAATGACTCGCACACCCGCCATTGGTTTGTGTGTTAAGCCATCGGTAAGCTGCCCTTGAACCGTCACGCCGTTGGTAAATGTCTCTTGCGGTGGTAGAGGTGGTGGTGGAGCAGCGGTTGCCTGTCGTGCGACGGCTCGCCAGGGAACCAGTGCGGGGACGATCAGAACGCTGGCAAGCGTGAGTAGTCCAAGGGCTTTGTGCCTTGGGAGCGTCGGCTGTGCAAGTGCTTCTAATCTGCGCCGAAGACGTGAGGGACGCTCGAAGGCTCCGACGGCAAGCGCGGGCGTGTGGCGAAGCGTTGTGGTGAGCAGCACACGGGCGTACTCAGCGCGGGGAGCGTTGGTGACGGCAAGCACAAGAGCATCGGCGGCTTGCTCTCG
>NZ_JAYUPA010000006.1:0-2498 GCF_043760365.1 Armatimonas sp. | reverse complement strand
GCGCTCCGTTGACCGGATTGGTCGCGTAGGCTCCGGTGAAGACACCGGTCTTCTCTTTCCCCTCCGCTGTGCGGTCCTCGTCAGACTTCTTAGCGGCCTCGGCGGCGTAGGCTTCCACGGCGGCTTTTTGCGCGTCGGTCGTAATCTCAGCGACCAGCGGATGCTCCGGCGAGAGCACCATAAAAGTCGCACCCCAGAGCGTGTCCGGGCGGGTCGTAAAGACCGTGATGCCCCCCCCGCCCCCGTCCGACGGGGGAGCCAGCTTGAACTCCACCTCGGCTCCCTCACTGCGCCCGATCCAGTCGCGCTGCTGGGTTTTCAGGCCCTCCGCCCAGTCAATGCCATCGAGGCCCGCCAGCAGGCGATCCGCGTAGCTGGTGATCCGTAGCTTCCACTGGGGCAGCGGTTTCTTGATCACGGGGCCATCGCAGCGCCAGCACTTGCCGTCCACCACTTCCTCGTTGGCGAGAACCGTGCTCTCATTGACACACCAGTTCACCGGGGCAGCATCGCGATACGCTAGCCCTTTTTCGTAGAGCTTCAAAAACATCCACTGGTTCCAGCGGTAGTAGCTCGGGTCGGTGGAGTTGATCTCACGGTCCCAGTCGTAGCTGACCCCGAGGATATTGAGCTGCTTCTTGTAGACCTCAGCCAGCGTCGGCACCACGGTGCGCGGGTTGACGCCGCGCTTGATCGCGTCTTGTTCGGCGGGCTGTCCGAAGGCATCCCAGCCCATGGGGTTGAGCACATTAAAGCCCTGCATCGCCTTGAAGCGGGCCACGACATCGCCGGGGACATAGTTCTTGCAGTGCCCGACATGCAGGCCGGAGCCCGACGGATAGGGGAACATCACGAGCACGTAGTACTTCGGCTTGCTCGTGTCTTGCGTGGCCTTGTGCACCTTTGCGTCGGCCCAGCGCCCCTGCCACTTCTTCTCAATCTCGCGGAACGGGTAGCGCCCGCCACCGCTTTCGTCAATTACAGCTTCGCTCATAGTCGTGTCCCCAAAGTATACCGCCTCTGTCGCCAGGGAGAGCTTACGTGCTAAAATAGAGGAGGGAGGAAGTCACACATGGCTGCTTATTTATGGCACGACCTACAAAATGCTTCGTGCTCGCCGCCCGGATATTCGCAAGGGGGCACTCTGGGGTGCGGCCAGTATTTTGAGCGAGGCGACGATTCAGACCACCAACTACCAGAGCGCTCTGGATCACGAGCACACCCTGCACGAAATCAACAGCGGACATCACGACGGCATCAGCCACGACGGATAAGCCGCTAACGGGGCGGATGAAT
Source organism: Armatimonas sp. (assembly GCF_043760365.1). Classification (GTDB taxonomy): domain Bacteria; phylum Armatimonadota; class Armatimonadia; order Armatimonadales; family Armatimonadaceae; genus Armatimonas. The sequence continues at coordinate 1,202 of NZ_JAYUPA010000006.1, read as the reverse complement.
CTGCCCTTGCTAGTGCGCTAGCTGCGATCCCCGGTACCTTGGCTCGTTCGTGTTTTCGGCACAGTGGATACTATCCTCCTAATTTGACGAAGTCTGTACCCGCCCCAGCGTTTCGGTAGCAACTTTGCCTCAACCGAACTTCTAGGCTTAATTTTCTTTTTGATTTTTTGATTTCGTCTTGACAGCGAAAAAATCCCAGGATAGAATTTTCGTGTTAGGAGACAATTGGGTCTCCACCGATCACGAATTGAAGTTCCAAATAAAAGTGTCGGACGGGCTACAGTGCCCATCTCTCCAGGCCGAAAGGCCATCTCTCCAGGACAAAAGGCCATCTCTCCAGGACAAAACAATATGAAAAATTTAAAATTCAAGATCAGTTTAATTCTAGCGGTAACTTTTGTTTCCGCTCTGCCAGCCATTGCTGATGCAGATGGTCACGTAACGATGAATTCTATTGTGGGATATGGCAATCTCACACCTACCCGATGGTTTGATGAGGGATCAGGTACTCCGCCAAGTGGTTCAAGCAAATCTCGTCAAGCTAGATCAGGTCTACAGAATTCAGGTTCGGGTGGAGCCCATGCAGTTATAACCAATAATACAGGGGCAAATTACACACTGAATGCACCCCCAACTATGTTTTATAGCGTAGATGGAAGTTCAAACCAATATTATGCTAATTCGTCCTCATCCGTGATCCTCGATGGGGTTGAAGCAAAGGGTATGTGCAACGGTCCTTTTGGTTTCTATGGCACAGGAGGAAATACTAACCAGCAGCTCAGTTTTTGGGGTTCAGGCAGCGCGACGATTCTTGATGGTGATTCTATACAAAAAGATGGTATACGGTCTATTTTTGTTCATGGATAGATCATTTTAATGCGAATATAGCTGATAACTGAATCAGTTTAACAACACTGTCCCTAAACAATCACTCACTATCAATTTTGGTATGTCTCTAGGGACAGTATCCATAATCAGCAATCACCTAGAAAGTCCACGAATATCATGGAATATCTTCCCTTACCTCAAATCATTTCTACAGTTTTATTGCTCAATCAAAACTCTATACCTAAACCCGTGTCAATACCTGAAAAGGTTAACCGTATTTCAATTTATCCATCCGAGGCGTTTTTTGAGGAATGTCTTAAAAACATTTCAAAATCGACCAAGAAATGTGTTATTTGTCCTCCATTAGAAACTAT
>NZ_JAYUPA010000005.1:0-2498 GCF_043760365.1 Armatimonas sp. | reverse complement strand
GGCTGAGTAAACGGGCGACGAGCTTCAAGGGAGCTACGCCACCAATGGCTATGTTGGAGAGTTTGGACTCCCTGGCATCGAGGTCAGGCAGTAGGCTTCCAATGACAGCAAAGAGAATCGCCAGCGACATCGAGTCGAAGGGAAGGCCAGGTGGTAGCCCGTAGAGGCTGACGATTCCCGCCATGACGTGAGTGCGCCACGTCATAGAGAAGAGATTGTAGTCATGAACGAGACCGAGGGACACGCGTCACCGCAACGGTGAGCAGTAGCTCGCTCTTGGCTCCCAGGCAGTCGCTTTGGCGGTTGCCAACAGCTTCTTGTTCCAATCGCTTGAAGAGAGCCTCATCGAGGCCCCTGTTTGCGGTGACACCGATCTGATGGGTGCTTAGTAGCTCCACGAGCTGATCGCCGCCGATCACTCGCACGGGAGCCAGTGGCAGGGCCAGCCCTTCCTGGTCTATCGAGGCTGAGAGTGGGCCGCTGGTGATGAGAAGGGCCTCGGCAGCACCGGACCTAATCGCCACCCCGCGCAGCTCGTCGGCCTGGCGCTGGAAGACGCGAGAATCTGCATCAAACTGCTTGACTTGGGCGACCACCGTCCGTGAGGAAAGCTCGCCACCAATGCTGGCAACGAGATCGAAGCCACCACCTCGGTTGCGGCCTTTCCAGTCCATGCGACCAGAGAGCCGAACGTCTTTGTAGCCGAGCTTGGTGAGCAGAAGCGCAATGACATTAAGATAGGCATCAAAGGGCAGCTCTAGCAACCGCTGCCGGAGTTTATTCGGGGTTTTCGTATTCATGAAATAGGCGTTAAATGATTTGACCAGGTGAGGTTGGGTCAGCTTCGCGGCGGGACCACTCCCCTGGTTTTTGATATTGCCACTCGGGCCTGAGCTGACCTCGGTGCTCGTCCCAGGCTTCTGGGGGGAGACACCCCTTGCAGCCCATCAGCCCACAAGCGGAGGCCGTCGGATAGCTCCCATCCACGGAGAAAACTTCCAGTAGAGGCAACTTCCTCGGGCCGCGTCTGCTGATGGCTCGGCAGATCAGCTCCGCAGTGATGCGGCTGGGCTTGAGCCTCCCGCGCACGATCCGTGAGACAGCGTTCTGTGAGATTCCTGTATCTAAGGCAAGTAGTGCTTTGGGAGCAGTGCAGTAGTAAGGAATGTGCATCAGGATCGCTCGGAGTCGATTGGTGGCAATCTTTGGCCTGACCATTAGGACTGAGGTTTGGCGGGGACGCTTGCGAGCGTCAACGGGTCTTGATTCGGGTCTGGGTCTTGATCCTGGCTTGGGCATAGAAATGTCCGACTTGGACATAGGGGCTTAAAGTTACGGATAGGTTAGGCAGCTCCGACGAAATCAGAGCCATCAAGCTCATGACCTGAAAGCCTTGTATGTGGCTTTAGTTATCTTGCGCTTGACCTGGATATCTTGCCCGAACGAAGACCGAACATGCAACGTCACTGAACCAATCGCACCCTTTTCTGAGTTCTCGACTATTCGATCCGAGCTCCACGATTGGCGATAGATTTTCGAGAACTTTGTCATTAGTTCAGTCACGTTGCATTTTTGACCGTTTTGCTTTAGCGTTGCCTCTCGCTCAGGCCCAACAACCTGGGACACCCAAAACAAGGAGGCACGGCCCTATGGCCCGACACCCGACCTACACCACGTTTCAGCCCGGCGAGCTGGAGCGAGAACTCAAAGCCCTCGCCCTCAAGACCTGCGTCGTCACGGACGCTCCTGATGGCTGGAAAGCCAAGAGGCTGCACCGCTTCCACCTGAAGTGGTACGAGTGCCAGGTCACGTTTCCCGACGAGACAGAAGGCATCTGCAACTACATACGCCACAGCCCCTAGTGCCACACGTTCGGCTATAAGCGTGGGGCAGCGAGCCTGCCTCATGTCACGATCTTTGAGGAGCTTCCCCGTGATGCGGAGAGTCTTAAAGCCATTGCGAGGGAGAAGGCATCCGATGCTTTCAGGTACGCGATCTTGCATGAGCAGCGCGAAGCCAGACGCGCCCAACCACCTTGGACGGGCTACGGCAAGCGTAAGGCTGACCCTGCCGCTTACCAGCTCTCCCGCGAGCGAGCCATTAGCCGGGAAGTACGCTCTCGGCTACAGGCTCCAGCCATCAGGAAAGCTCTTGCCCAGTGGTGGTACCTTCGAGACGCTGGAAGAGGCCAATGCTGCTTGGCATGATAAAGGAGACAGTTCGCTCTTTATCGCTCTAGCAGTTCGGTGGCGTCGCCGGTGGGTTTTACCCTGCTTCAACCCGCTCTATGTTGAACACCCCAATCCTGAACACTGAGCACTGCTTCGCCTGACTGAACCAAGTCAGGCTTTTTTTATGCTCCCAGAGCGCTACTTTAATGGATTTTAGTTCAGTCTCGTTTGAGTTTTCACGCCCTCATCGTATTCTCGTCCAGCGCGGCGAGGCAACGGCCCCTCGATAAACCCAAGAGGCCCCACGCCGCGTGAATCTTTACAACC
>NZ_JAYUPA010000004.1:0-7018 GCF_043760365.1 Armatimonas sp. | reverse complement strand
TCTATACCCCGAGCAACCATGAGGCATGGCGGCGGCTCTACGCGCGGCAGACGGACTCCTGGCAGCGCTTCGCCAACCGGCACTTTCTGCGCGGGCTCGAAACGCTTCGCCTTGATCCGAACCGCGTGCCGCTGCTCGACGACGTGAACCAGTTCCTCTCGCCGCGCACGGGATTTGTCGCACGGCCCGTCTCTGGCTACGTCCCGGCGTACGCCTTTTTTGACTGTCTGCGCCAGCGTGCCTTCCCCACAACCATCACGATTCGCGATGCGGAGCGATTAGATTATCTACCCGAGCCGGATATTTTTCATGATATTGCGGGCCATGTCCCGATGCACACCGACCCTGCGTTTGCCGATGCTCTCGTGCGCTTCGGCGACTGTGCGCACACGGCGGCGGAGCTTGCGGCGGGGATTCGTGACAAAGACCAGCAAGTGCACCAGCTCTCTAGCATTATTCGAGCAATGGCGCGTTTTTTCTGGTTCACGATCGAGTTTGGCCTGATGCGCGAGGGCGATGCGCTAAAAATCTACGGCTCCGGGCTGCTCAGCTCACACGGAGAGATTGAGCATGCCATTGTCTCGCCTGAGGTGCAGCGCTACCCGATCCAGCTCGAATGGGTGATTAACCAGGGCTTCGAGATTGACCACTATCAGCCGCTGCTCTTTATTGTGGCCAGCTTTGACCATCTCTTTGAACTGGTAGACACGCTCGAAAAATGGATGCGTTTGGGTAAACTAAATAATGTCGCGCCCGGAGAACCTGGTGTCTCCGAGGCGGATTTGAGGAGCTTTTTAGATGCCGGTAGTTGATGTCCTAGTCCCGCAGATGGGTGAGGGCCTGCAGGAAGTGCTCATCGTCGAGTTTTTCAAAAAACCGGGTGATCGGATCGCGCGGGATGAGCCGTTCTATTCGATGGAGACGGACAAGGCGACCATGGAGGTCGAGTGTCTCCATGAGGGTATTCTGGTCGAGTGGCTCGCCGACGAAGGCGATACGCTGGAGATCGGTGTGCCGGTTTGCCGTATGGAGGTGGAGGATACCTCCTCAACCCACCCTGGAACCCACTCTGGAACCCACCCCGGCTCGTCCCTCGCCGACCCTCCCTTGGACCAAGGGAAGGTGGATGTGAGCAGTAGCGATCAGCCGGGTGGGGTCGACCTCCGCACGATCTCCCCCCGCACCCGTGCCTACGCCAAAGAGCAGGGCGTGAGCGATGCAGTGCTCGCCATCATTTCTGCTGCGAGCGGCAAGCTAATGCCAGAGGATATAGACAGGCACCTTCAACAAACTCCTCGGTTACCGGGGGCAGGAGGCGGCGGAGGGCAATTTACCGAGCGCCCCGTCTCGTCGCAGGACAAGACTTTTATCTTTCGGTTGCGGCGCAGTGCGGAGCAGGTGATTCCCGCCACTGCCAAACGCCACCTCGACTGGGGGCCGGTTCGTGCCTACGCGGACACGAAAAAGGCCGAGCTGACGGACAATCCGCCGTCGGCGTTTAACTGCGTGGCGTGGGCCATAGCGAAGGCCACAGCAGAGCACCCGAAATTCCGCTCGACGCTTCTCCGTGAGGAAGTGATCCGTGAGCATGCTCATGTCAATCTAGGAATCGCGGTTGCCATGCAGACCGGTGAGCTGGTTGTCGCTGTGGTAGACGCCGCCGATACGCTGAGCTTTGAGGATTTTGTTTCTGTCTCCAAGGCCAATATCGCCGTGGCGCGGGGCGGACGCGACCAGGCCACGGAGGCGACGCAGCTCGTGCTGACCTACATGGGGCCGTATGAGATCGTAGATGCCGTGCCCGTGCTAGTGGCGCCTGCGGTGGCGGTGCTCTTTATCGGCTCGCCGTTTGAGCAAGGGGGCAAAATGCTCGTGAATCTTGTCCTGACTTTTGACCATCGGCTCGTACACGGAGTTGAGGCGGCGGAGTTTCTCCGAACAATCGTACAGAATGTGGAGGGCCTCGCGTGACCATCCTTGTGCCCATAAAACGTGTCCCCGATCCGTATGAGAAAATCCGCGTCAGCAGTGAGGGCACGCTTGATCTGGACGATCTCAAGTGGGTGATCAACCCGTTCGATGAGATCGCGCTGGAAGAAGCGGTGCGCCAGCGCGAAGGCGGGGCCGATGTCCAGATTGTCACCGTGAGTATTGGCGGGCCGGAGTGTGTGGAGCAGCTCCGAACGTCGCTGGCGATGGGTGCCGATCGAGCGATTCTTGTTGAAACGGAGGCTTCTCTGGAGCCTGTAAGCGTCGCGCGGTTGCTTCAGGCGGTTTTTGTGCGCGAGGAGGCCACGCTGGTTCTCATGGGTAAGCAGGCCATTGACGACGACTACAACCAGACGGGGCAGATGCTGGCCGCGCTTCTGGGGGTTCCACAAGCCACGTTTGCGTCGCAGCTCACCCTGGAGCCAGGGCACGCCGTGGTAGTCCGAGAGGTGGATGCGGGGCGTGAGACGGTGCGCGTGGCACTACCCGCCGTTGTCACGGTAGATCTGCGGCTGAATGAGCCACGCTATGTGGCGCTCCCCGCAATTATCAAGGCCCGGAGTAAGCCACTGGAGCAGCTCACTGCTGAGGAACTGGGAGGCGCTCCGGCAACGCGCATTGAGGTGCTGGAGCTCTTCTCCCCGCCGCCGCGCAAGGCCGGGCGCAGAGTGGCGAGCGTGGACGCGCTGCTCACTGCTCTTCGGGAGGAGGCGCGGGTACTATGAAGCTCTTAGTTCTTGGGGAAACGCCGCAGACGGTAACTTTCGCGCAGCACTGGGCCAAAGCTACGGGCGGGAGCTTTGTGGTACTGGCTCCGGTATCCATCACGGCGGACGCACTGGTGATGGCGATGAAGAGCGAAAACTGTGATTCGTTGGTCGGGGCCGCGACATCGTTAGGACGCGATGTGCTTCCGCGTGTGGCAGCTCTGCTCGACTTACCTATGCTCTCGGATGTAACGAGCGTGGAGAGCCGCGAGGGCAGGCTGACGCTCACGCGCCCTATGTACGCCGGAAATGTGGTTGCTCGCGTTCGGACAACCGGCGATGTCGGGGTGTACAGTGTCCGGAGCGCCGCCTTTGGTACGCCTGAGCCCGGAGCCCCCGAGCCTATCGCTGCCGCAGCGCTCCCCCGAACCGGCTACGAAGTTCTGAGTCTCGATGCGCCCGAGCAGACGCGTCCGGAGCTGACTCAGGCGCGCGTTGTGGTTTCTGGCGGGCGGCCCACGCGGGATGCGGCGACGTTTGAAAAGCTGATCGGGGGCTTGGCGGATGCGCTGGGCGGAGCAGCCGGTGCGACGCGTGCTGCCGTGGATGCGGAGATCGCGCCCAATGAGCTGCAAGTGGGGCAGACCGGGAAAGTCGTTGCGCCAGAGCTTTATATCGCTGCCGGAATCTCGGGGAGCATCCAGCATCTCGCGGGAATGAAAGACTCCAAAGTGATTGTCGCTATCAACACCGACCCCGATGCCCCCATCTTCGAGGTCGCAGACTATGGCCTCGTCGCCGATATCCATCAGGCGATTCCTGAGCTGATCGGGAAGCTGTAACCCCGTGAACGAAAGTCAGCGCTGATGCCGACCCGGAAAATACTTCTGCATATCACCTCCGGCCAGCAAGTGGCGTTCTACCTGCTGGCCCTGGTGGCGATGGCGATCTGTGCCTACGGAATTCTCCGGCGCTGGAAAGCCTGGCGCGGCGGAAAACCGCTGCCGCCCGTCACGGACTGGCCCGGGCGGATTCGCAACGTTCTGGATCAAGCCCTTGCCCAGCGCCGGGTGCGGCGGCGCAGGCTCGCGGGTGGAATGCACGCCGGAATTTTCTATGGTTTTTTGGCGCTTTTTATTGGCACAACCATTGTCGCTATTGAGCACTACGGGGCGTTGCTTTTTGGCGAGCACTGGTTCTACAAAGGCGCTTTTTACCTCCTCGTGAAAGCTGCGCTGGATTGCTTTGGCTTTGGCCTTTTGATCGCGCTCTGTGTGGCGCTCTGGCGGCGGCTGGTCACAAAGCCCGCGAGCCTGGGAAACTCCCCCTACGATGTTGGTTTTCTCGCACTGTGCCTTGCGGCAACCGTGACGGGCTTCTTACTGGAGGGTGCGGGAATCGCCTCAGACCCGGCGCGGCTCTCGTTTGCGGGCTTCTCGCCGGTCGGGCTCGCCGTCTCGCAGGGGTTTGTAGGACTCTCGGTGGGGGGCTACACGGCGACTTGGTGGGTGCACATTGTGCTGGTACTCGCCGTTATTGCCGCGTTGCCGTACGGTCGACGCTACCATCTGTTTGTGATCCCCGTCAGTGTCGCCCTACAGCCCGAGCGCCCGATGGGAGTGCTGGAGCCGATTGCGATGAGCGAGGTCGAAGAAACGGGCAAGATCGGCCTCACGGAGCTCGCGGACTTAGACTTCTGGCAGCGACTGAGCCTAGACGGTTGCATGGAGTGCGGGCGCTGCACCGATGCGTGTCCGGCCAATGCAGTCGGCAAGGAGCTCAACCCCAAGCAGATCGTGCTGGATATCCGTCGCTACATAGACAACCCGCGCGCCCTTACGGTGAACGGGGAGGCAATCTCCACGGACTTCATCAGCGATGAGTCGCTGTGGGCCTGCACGAACTGCCATGCGTGTGTGAACGAGTGCCCCGCGCTGATCCGGCACGTGGATCTGATTGATGGTATCCGCCGCTACCGGGTGGCGGAGGGAAGGCTTTCCGGCTCCGGGGCGGGGATGCTCCGCAAGCTGGGGAGCCGCGAGAACCCTTGGGGACTGCCCGCCTCGCAGCGTCTCGACTGGGCTAAGAGCCTTGAGCCGCCGATTGAAAAAGCCACCAAAGACGATAACCGTGAGGTGCTCTTCTGGGTCGGCTGTTCTGGTGCGTTCGAGCCGCGTGCACAAAAGACGGTTCAGGCTACCGCACAGCTACTCCAGGCCGCAGGGGTGAAGTTTACTGTGCTGGGGCCAAAAGAGCGCTGCACGGGCGACGCTGCGAGGCGTATGGGTGATGAGTTTCTCTTCCAGCAGCTTGCCGAGGCCAATATCGCGACCCTCAACGGCATTGACGCCAAGCGCATTGTCACTCAGTGCCCGCACTGTCTGCACACGCTGAAGAACGAGTACGGACAGTTTGGCGGCAACTACGAGGTGCTTCACCACACACAGCTTCTGAGCGAGCTGGTCGAGAGTGGTCGCCTCAAGCTAGAGCCACAGACAGAAAGCTCGGTCACGTACCACGACCCGTGTTTTTTAGCACGCGTTAATGGTGAAACCGAAGCGCCCCGAAAGGCGCTACGCTCATCGCTCCAGCTCCCCATGCTGGAGCCGGAGCGCAACAAAGACAAGACGTTCTGCTGCGGCGCCGGTGGTGGCCGAATGTGGATGGAGGAGCCCACGACTCAGCGTCCCGGGAACAACCGGGCCCAGGAGCTGATCGCGACCGGGGCCAGTACGGTCGCGGTAGGTTGCCCGTTCTGCAAAGTCATGATCGCTGATTCCGTAGCCGCCGTCGGTGGAGAGAACCCGCCGGAGGTAGTGGACGTGGCGGAGCTAATGCTACGGGCGGTGTCGCCCCGTGCGGTGTCGCCCCGTGCGGGGTCGCCCCCATGAACGGGGGCGTCTTATTGTCCTCGTTCCTCGGACACAAAGGGCGTGCCGCCCATAGTCGAGTTTACTCGGTATGGCCCGAAGTGGCCTTCGTGTCGGCGAAGCCGTCAAAAAGACGCCCCCGTTCCTGGGGGCGATAAAGCGATAAAAGGAAAAGAAAATGCTTGGTGGAGAATTTTTACTGCGCGATGCAGTGCCGGAGTCTGTGTTTACACCCGAGGAGTTCAGCACTGAAGCGCGACTGATGGGGCGCACCGCCGATGAGTTTTTGAAGAAATCGGTTCTGCCCTTCGTGGAGCGAATCGAGAGCCATGATATTGATTTGATGGCGGAGCTAATGCGACAGGCAGGTGAGCTGGGGCTTCTGGGGGCAGAAGTGCCAGAGGTCTACGGTGGCTTTGGGATTGATAATCGAACGGGCGCCCTGATCGCGGAGAAGCTCAACTGGCAACAGTCATTTGCGCTCTCCCATGAGGCGCACACTGTGATCGCCACACTGCCCTTGCAGTACTTTGGAAGCCACGCGCTCAAGAGCAAGTATCTCCCCAAGCTCGCCAGTGGCGAGTGGATCGGCGCGTTTGGGCTGAGTGAGTCCGGTTCCGGCTCCGATGCCCTTGGGGCACAGACACGAGCGGACTTGAGCCCCGACGGCCAGCACTGGGTTCTCAGTGGCGGCAAGATGTGGATTACCAACACGGCCTTTGCTAGCCTTTTCACGATCTTCGCCAAAGTGGATGGCGATAAGTTCTCGTGCTTTATGCTCGAACGAGACACGCCAGGTCTCTCGTTTGGCAAGGAGGAGCACAAACTCGGGATGAAGGGAACTTCGACGCGGCGCTTGATCCTGGAGAACGTCACGATTCCTGTGAGCAATCTCGTGGGCGAGATTGGCAAGGGCCACTATGCCGCGTTTTGTGCGCTGAATCTGGGCCGCTTCAAGCTGGAGGCGGGTGCCGTGGGCGGGATGAAAGAGACACTCGCGGTGTGTGCGGCCTACGCCAACCAGCGCAAGCAGTTCAATCGCACCCTCGGCAGCTTCGGCATGATCCAGGGCAAGCTCGGCTCGCTATGTGGTAGGCTCTTTGCGCTGGAGTCGGCGGTCTATCGGTTAGCAGGTGACTTGGACTCGGTCTTTGAGGGCATTGACCCAATTTCTGAGACCGCGCCACAGGCGTATCATCATGCTGCTGAGGAGTACTCCATTGAGTGCTCCATTGTGAAAGTAATCGGCAGCGAGCTCTACTCCTGGGCAACCGATGAAGCCATTCAGATTCACGGCGGCTACGGCTACACTGAGGAGTTTCCCGTCGCCCGTGCTTGGCGCGACCAGCGGCTGCTACGAATCGGCGAGGGAGCCAACGAGATTGTCCGCCCGATTATCGTCAACACGCTCCTACGCCGCGCCAAGCAGGGAAGGCTTGATCTTGCGATCCA
>NZ_JAYUPA010000003.1:0-2510 GCF_043760365.1 Armatimonas sp. | reverse complement strand
GCGTTGAGATCCGGCGGATCACCGCCCCACACGGGATAGTCGTCGTAGTCCTGGGAGTACATCAGGTTCGCCATCCCGATCTGCCTCAGATTGGACAGGCACGCCATCTTGCGCGCATTTCCCCGCGCTGTCGCGAAGACAGGAAAGAGAATCGCGGCCAGAATCGCGATAATCGCAATGACCACGAGAAGCTCGATGAGCGTAAACCCCGCTTCGGGGCGAGAGGCGCGTTGGCTTTTCATAGACTTAAGTACGTTGTCGGAAAGGATTCGGTTACGGCTCTCATGAGCTTTTTCCCGGTTGCAAGGTCGGCTGACCGGGCTTCCAGTCCGACCCACAGAGTCCTCCTGCTTGAAGGGCGGCGAGGGTACGCAGAAGCTCGTCTACACTCCGTCCGATATTGCTCGCATAGAGCGTGGAGAACTGAAGAATGCCCTCGGGGTCAATGAGAAACGCCCCGCGCAGACTATGGCCCTGTGCTTCCAGAAGCACTCCATAGCGCCGTGCGATGGTGAGGGTCTTGTCGGCCAGCAAAGGGAAGGCCAGCCCTGCCAGCCCATTTGCCTCGCGTGGAGTCTGCATCCAGGCACGGTGACTGTAGACACTATCGGTCGAGGCTCCCAGAACCGCGCAGTCCAGCGCCTCGAACTCGGCGAGTCGGTCGGAGAGGGCGAGCAATTCGGTGGGACAGACGAAGGTGAAGTCGAGCGGGTACCAGAAAAAGAGGAGCCAGCGCTTTTGGTAGTCGGTGAGGCTGAGGGTCTTGACTGGCTGAGCAACACTCTCTCCGGGGAAGGCGGCAGGCGCTTGAAACGGTGGCGCGGGCTGGGAGACCTGCGCCCGCTCTGGCAATGTCACGAGTGTCGCGAGGGGTTGGGACATGGTTTTATAAATCTCCTCACAGGGCAATGCAAAGCTACAGCACAATGCAAAGCTAGAGCGCAAAGGACATCGGAAAGGATTCGGTTACGGCTTCAGCGGATTTCTCTTTGCCCTGCGCCTCGTCTTCATCAAAGAGCCGAATGAGCGCCTGTTCGATCATCTTCACCCCAAACTGCCCTTTGGCGTGTCGGCGCACCTTGCCGTCTTTGTCAAAGAGAAAATACGTCGGCCAGGCATCCACCTTCAGCTCATCTCCAATAGAGTGGTCATTGTCAAAGATGAGTTTCTCGGTAATGCCAAGCTCTTTTGCCACTTCCAGCACTTTGGCCTCATCAAGGTCAAACTCACCCATAGGCCGATGCACCGCAATAACTTGCAAGCCTTTCGGGCTGTACTCATCCCGTAGCCTTTGTAAATGCGGCATATTTGCATGACAAGCAGGACAAGATATTGACCAAAAATGCATTAAAATTTCTTTCCCTTGATCCAAATCACACATTAATTCTATCTAAACCCTCCTTTTAACAAAATTATTTCAAACGAGATAAAGCTCTTGACGCAGCATCAGAAATAGGTTCTTTTTTTTCTTTAATGATTTCTTCAAATAGAACTTTTGCTTCATCTTTATCACCCGCTTTAACTAAAGTAACAGCTAAGTCATAGCGATCATTAATACTAGACCCACCTAAATCGACTAACTTTCTTTTATGAATAGCGGCTTTCTTATAATCACCTTTCAGGAAATATTCAGCCCCAGTTCTCAACTCCTCTTTTTTCATTTCTTCTGGGGTTTGCCTGTGACAGCCTATTCCCCCAAACGTTAAAAACGTTGCCAATGCTATTACTAAGACCAATCTTTTTTTCATCTTAATATCTCTTTATTCTATTTATTTACAGGCTAAGCATTACCACTCAACAGAAAACAAAACTCAGCCTGTAATGCATTAAATCAATTGGGTGTGACCCATTTTGGTTGAAGCCATTGAGAGGTGCTGAGAGAACTCCGGTGGCAACCAGGGTGAAGGCGACTGAGTCCCACCTGACAAAACCGGATTTCCAACCAAAATGAGTCACATCCAAATCATTCATTAACTCTCAAACATTTATTCTGCATTGCTATACAATCAGCAGAATTCCCTCCTGCCGCGTTGCACTGGTTAAACATTGTAGTACAGCATTCATCATGAGGTGCTTCACCTGCCTTACCAGGACAATTAAAAGCACATCTAGTACATCCATTCCAAATCGGGCAATTACAGGGCAAATATACATAGCCAGGCGGTGCAGTATTCCCTCCACCTGGACAGAAAAAGCACCCACAGTTGAGACAAATATTTCCAGGATCTGATTCAGCCGCAACTGCATTCGCAACTCCAGCTTGCTGAAATTCTCTCGCCACTTGCTGGGCGACTTTATTATCCCCCGCACGACGCTGCATCTCTTTGCCCACTTTACGCAGGAGTTCATCGGCGGTTAGCGCGGCGACAGCAGCGGCTCCGGCTTGGAAACCGAAGCGGGCAAGGGCTTGTCTTCGACTGAGCTTCTCTTTTTCGAATTGTGCCAGCTTCTCTGCCGCAGTCAGTTCTACTTCTTCAACCGTATTCTCAACGTTATCCATTTCCTACCTC
>NZ_JAYUPA010000002.1:0-2512 GCF_043760365.1 Armatimonas sp. | reverse complement strand
TGATGGGCTTTTCGCCCAACGTCCGCGAGATCTTCGCCGCCTTCAACTTCGACGACACCATCCGCGACCTAGCAGGCTGTTGAAAAACCCTCATAAATTCTCAGCAAACAAAAAACCGGGAGGTGACACGGTGCGTAAAGATAGAGATGCGAGGATACAGCGATCGTCAGCCCAACCTGTTTGTGAAGCTGAATCTTGAGGAACTGGTGCCCAAGGACCATCCGCTGCGTCCGATTAAGCGGATGGCAGATGAGATACTTGTGTCGATGAGTCGCACATTGACTGCGGCGTATGCGGGATCTGAGAAGGGCGGACGGCCCAGTGTGCCACCAGAGAGGCTTCTCAAGGCAATGGTGCTGATGAGCTTGTACACGGTGCGATCGGAACGGGCGCTGTGCGAACGAATCACCTTTGACATGCTCATGCGCTGGTTCCTGGATATGACTCCCGATGAACCGTGCTTTGATCACAGCGTGTTCAGCGTCAATCGTGAGCGGCTGGATCGTCTGGACATTACCCGCAAGTTCAGCGATAAGGTGATCGAGATGGCATTTGAAGCCGGATTGATAAGTGAAGATCACTTCTCTATTGACGGCTCCCTGCTGCAGAGCCATGCCAGTCTCAAGAGTCTCAAGCAGATCGAACGGCTCAAAGCGGCGGCAGAACAGAACAAGGATAAAGATGGAGATGGCGGCAGCGGTGATACGGGTGATACGGGTGATACGGGTGATACTGGTGATACTGGCAGCGTGGGGAATCCATGGGTGGACTTTAAGGGCGAGAAGCGGAGTAACCAGACCCATCGCAGCGTCACCGATCCGGAGGCACGGTTGTATACCAAGTCCAAAGGAGTGGCATTCCTGCAGCACACGATGCATGTGCTCATGGAGAATCGCAACGGACTTGGAGTGATGATCATGGTGGGCAAGGCCGATGGCTATGCAGAGCGGAAGTGTGCCTTAAAGATGATTGATCGACTCAAGCGGAAGTTTGGGCTCACCCCCAAGACGTTGGGCGCAGACAAGGGCTATGACACCGAAGACTTTCTGCTGGCGCTACAAGCACGTGATATCACGCCGCATGTGGCGTGCAAAAGTAAGAAAGAGATCGAACCGCCCCGCGTAGATAATGATGGCGGGTGGCAGCGATGGTTCAATCAGCGTCGAGCCACCAAAGCCGAGTACCAGGTCAGTCAGCAGAAACGCAAGCTGAACGAGGAGATATTCGGCTGGTCCAAGCAGTACGGTGGGTTACGCAGAGCCCTGGTGACGGGCCGCTGGAAGATACGGCAAGTGGCCGACATGGCGTTGAGTACATTGAACTTGATACGAATGAGCAAGTTGCTGGCGGCGTAGTACACAAGCCGCCGCTGGGTCACAGGCCAGACGGTGGAGAGAGTGACCAGCTCCAGCCTGCAAGCACCTCCAACAATCAGACCGCAAGACACAAATCCACACGGAAATAGTCCGTTAGCTGCATCAAACTTCGTTTTTCAACGCCCTGCTAGTGCCTTCTTCTCCCCCTCTCCTCGCCGCCGCCCGCACCTCCCTCCTCGAATCCCTCGCCCCCGACCCAGCCCTCGCGGCCATCACCCCCGATCAAATCTTCATCCACCTCCCCGCCCTCCCGCCAAAACCCCCAAGCCCGTTCACAAACTCAACCAAACCAACCACAACGCAGGACTCACCAGTTCCTCCCACAACCCCAGTGCAAGACGAATTCGCCGACTATCAAGCCAAGTTGCGCTCCGCCATGCGCGAATGGTCGCCCGCCGACCCGCGCATCAAAACCATGCTCGAAAACTACGCAACAATCATGCAAACCGTCACCCTCGAGCGCCTCACCTCAACACTCCCAACGCTCTCCGAAACCGCCTGGGTAGAAACCAACGCACAAATCATCCGCCTCCACAGTGTCATGGAGCGCACCAACTCCCGCCTCGCCCGTGAACAACGCGAAGCAGCCGCACAAGCCCGCCGCGAAGCACGCGAACAACAACGCAAAGAGCGTCAAGCCCAGCGCGAAATCGACACCCGCGCCAAAGAACAACGCAACAAAGAACGCGAAGAAAACCGCCGCCAGCGCGAACAGGAAAAATCAATCCGCGCCGATCAACGGCACCAGCTCGCCATGCGCAAGCTCGATCTCAAAGAACGCAATCTCCCAGTCCGCGAAAAAGGAAAGCAAGAGAATCTCGAGCACCACAATTCTGCGAACCCAACAGAGATGCCAACCCCGCAGACTCCGCCGGCCCCGGCGCCAAAGCACCCATCAACCTGGACATGCGGCTAATCGCAACCGTTGACCTCACAGAATGACGAGCACCCGCGCTGGGGTGCGATGCAATCGAACGCGTCCCGTGGGTGGCGCTGCGCAGAGCCTTCGCTTCACCACACGGCTACTAACGATCACCCGCAAGGGGTGTAACACCCAAAGGGTGGTAGGCATGAAGACTTTTCCCGTCTGTGCTCTTCTGTGGATATTGCCTATCTGTGTGAATCTGTGAAATCTG
>NZ_JAYUPA010000001.1:0-2514 GCF_043760365.1 Armatimonas sp. | reverse complement strand
GCCATGATCACGGCCTCGGCGAGCGCCGTGGCACCGTCGTACATGGACGCGTTGCTGATGTCCATCCCCGTGAGCTGGCAGATCAGGCTCTGGAACTCGTAGATGCTCTGGAGCACGCCCTGGGAAACCTCGGGCTGGTAGGGGGTGTAGGCGGTGTAGAACTCCGTGCGCCCCGTCACGAACCCCACCGTGGGAGGGATAAAGTGATCGTAGATGCCCGCGCCTAAAAAGCACGGGTGGGAGTCCATCGTGACGGACTTGCCCGAGAGTTCTAAGAGGCGGCGGCGCAGGCTAATATCATCGAGCGCATCGGGCAGCGCGGAGAAATCAGCGGCATCACGCACAGCCTGCGGCAGGTGTTCAAAGAGCGCACTAATGGAGGACGCGCCCACGGCAGCGAGCATTTTTGCGCGGTCAGCATCGGTGTTAGGAATGTAGGACACGTGCGTCTACTCCCCGATCTCGCTCTTGTAGCCGCTGGCATCGAGCAGCTCCGTTAGTGCCTCAGGATCGGAGACACGCACCTGAATCATCCAGCCTTCTTCGTAGGGAGCCGTGTTGATCAGCGCCCCATTGTTGGCCGGGTCATCGGTGAGCGTTTCATTGACGGCGACAACTTCACCCGCAAGCGGCGAGTACAGCTCGGAGACGGCTTTGACGGACTCCACCGTGCCAAAGCTATCGTCGTAGGCTAAAACGCGGCCTACTTCGGGCAGCTCCACATAGACAATATCGCCTAGCTCCTCTTGTGCGTGGTCGGTGATTCCCACCGTGGCGATATCGCCGTCAAGCTTGACCCACTCGTGGGACTTGGAATACTTCAGCTCACTCGGTACGTTAGACATGGTTTCTTTCCTAATATTTTCTCCCCTTCCCTGCCCTGAGGGAAGGGGCCGGGGGATGGGTTCAGACATTTTTATAAAATGGCAGCGGCGCTACCGTGGCGGCGTGGCGTGCGCCGCGAATCTCGACCTCAAGGGCCGTGCCGATTTTTGCGTAGGCGCTCTCGATCCGGGCCATCGCGACCCCGCGTCCTATGGTCGGGGAGAACGTGCCCGAGGTGATGTGGCCAATCTCCCGCCCCCCGCCCGATGAGGGAGCAAAGAGCAGGTAGCCTTCGCGGGGGATTGCCTTGCCTTCAAGAGTGATGCCGACACATTTACGTCTCGGGCCATCAGCCTTCACCGCTTGCAACGCCTCTTTGCCGATAAAGTTCGCGGTTTTGTCGAGTTTCACTACCCAGCCGAGGCGCGCCTCGTAAGGATTGACGGTCTCGTCCATCTCGTGGCCATAGAGCGGCAATGCCGCCTCCAGGCGCAGAGCATCGCGTGCACCGAGACCACACGCAGTGGCTCCCGCGGCGATCAGCGCGTCCCAGAGAGCGGCTGATTGGTCGGCGGGGCAGATCAGCTCTGCGCCGTCTTCGCCCGTGTAGCCCGTGCGGGCCGCCGTGACGGCAATCCCGGCAAACACGGTCTCACCGATACCAAAGCGCGGCAGAGCGGCGATCACATCACCCAATAACCCAATGGCTTTGGGGCCTTGCACCGCGATCAGCGCGGTCTCGTCGGAGACATCGGTGAGGGTAGCGGTGAAATCAACTAGCTTCTCGCGCATCCACGCCAGATCTTTGTCACGGTTGCCCGCATTGAAAATAATCGTGTAGCGCTCGGAGTGCACGCGGTAGATGATAATATCGTCCACCACGCCGCCGTTTTCGTAGCACATCAGGCTGTACTGCCCCTGACCGTCGGTGAGTTTCTGTACATCGTTCACCGTGAGGTAGTCCAGGAAATCCGTCGCCTGTGCACCGTCCAGATAGGCGCGCCCCATGTGGCTCACATCGAAGAGGCCGACGGCTTCCCGGACGGCTTTCGCCTCCGCCATTACTCCCGTATATTGAACAGGCATCTCCCAGCCTGCAAACGGGACCAGACGCGCTGCACTGCGCACGTGGGTTTCATAAAGCGGCGTACGCCGCAAAGTTTCGCTCATGCCGTGAGAGATTATACCCTCTGTTTGTACACTTGTGGAATGGTACAATAGACACGCTTCATGGCCTATCAATCGCTCTATCGAAAGTACCGCCCCCAGACCTTTGCCGACGTCGTCGGGCAGGAGCATGTGGTGCGCACCCTCCAAAACGCTATCACGTCGGAGCGGATCACCCACGGCTATCTCTTTACCGGAACCCGGGGCACCGCCAAGACCACTATGGCGCGCCTTCTGGCAAAAGCGCTCAACTGCCTCTCAGGAAATAATGGTCCGGTACCAGAGCCCTGCAACGCGTGTGATGCCTGTAAAGAGATCACGGCGGGGAGCTGCATTGATGTGATCGAGCTCGATGCCGCGAGCCACCGTGGAGTCGCTGATATTGACGAGGTGCGCAAGCAAGTGGGCTACGGTCCTATGGAGTTTCGCTACAAAGTCTTTATTATTGATGAGGCCCACCAGCTCTCCAGCGATGCCAAAGATGCGTTTCTGAAAACTCTGGAGGAGCCGCCGCCCGGTGTG